>JBDTQZ010000161.1:0-5411 GCA_039931935.1 Burkholderiaceae bacterium
GGACGTTCTCGGTGCCGGATAAAAGTGCCTGGGCGACCCGGTAGCCAATCATCATTTTCTCGGTCGCCAGACCGCGATTAGTGGCATCGACCACGGTATTCAACCAACGCGCGCGCCGCTCGTCTTCGTGGCTGAACAGCTTGATCGACGCTACGCCGCGAACGCTCTCCATGAACACCGAGGAAGCCTTTGCGTTCAGAACGATCTGCTCCTCGGTCGCGCGCCGCAGCGGCAGATAGGCGGCCCAGCGCAGCAGCGCATAGATTGCGAGCGATACGAACACGATGACTGACAACGTAACGCTGTAGAACAGCATCATCACCAATGTGGCGATCGCCATCACACCGTCCAGAATCGCTTCGATGAAGCTCGTGGTCAGCGTTTTTTGGATCGCGCCCACCGCGCCGAAGCGCGACACCACATCGCCCATGTGGCGCTTCTCGAACCAGTGCAGAGGCAGCCGCAGCAGATGGGTGAACACGTTGGCGTTCCACTGCAAAGACAGATGGGTCGCCATGAACAACACGACCCACGAGCGACCGAGTCCGACTACCGTCTGAATCAGCATCAGCAGCGCAAAGCCGAGCGCCAGTACCAGCAGCAGATCGCGATCCGCGGAGACAATGGCGCCATCGACTACCAGCTGCATGAAAAACGGTGCGACCAACGCAAAGACTTCGAGCGCTAGCGCGAGCACCAGAATCTGGATCAGGCTTTTCTTCAATCCGACCGCACGCCCCATCATTGCGCGCAGTCCGATGGTCTGCTTTTCTTCCTTCTTCTCGAACGCCGGCGTCGGTGTCAACTCAAGCGCAATACCGGTGAAGTGCTTGGATGCCAGCGTCATTGGCACCCGCACTTCACCGCGCGCGGGGTCTAAGATTTCTATGCTCTGACCGGTGACGCGCTTCAGCACGACGAAATGGTTTAAGTCCCAGTGCAGAATACATGGCATCTTCAGCTGAGCCAGCTCGTTGAGTTCGAGCCGCAACGGCCGACTCGCCAATTCCAATTGGCCGGTGATATCGATCAGTTGTTTGAGCGTCGCGCCTTTGAGCGAGATTGAAAAGCGGCGGCGCAGAGATGCGAGGTCGGATCGATAGCCGTGATATCCGGCGATCATCGCAAGACAGGCTAGACCACATTCGGCTGCTTCTGTCTGAAGTACAAGCGGCACTTTGACCCGAAAGCCGAAGTTCAACTTCAGCGTTCCAGCGTCAACGAAATATGCCATGACAGGTGATGCGGGTCGCTGATCGATCTGATGAGACGCCTACGCGGAATGAGCCAGGGTAAATGCCGTAATTCCGAGCGCGGCAACATTGATCCCTGAATGTGTTCCTACCGCACACCAGATGTCTTTGGTGGTTGCGTACACGTAGCCATGTATGAGGCCAGTCAATGTCGCAAATGTTGCTGTTAGTGGGCCAATGTGCAAATGCACCAAACCGAACGGCAACGCACTCAGAACGATTGTCGGCCAGACTCCAAGCCGCGGAAAATTCAAAACCTTGAACAACGCATACCTGAAGATAAACTCCTCGATAACCGGTCCGACCACAACGATGTCGATCAACGCCCGCCAATCACGGCTCAGAATTACTGTGTTCAACTTGCTTATTGCCGCACTGCCCTCGCCGGGAAATAACTTGCCGAGCAAGCCTGCAACGGTGAGCTGCCAAGCGATCCCGAGGATTGCTGCACCAGCGAAGAATAAAGCGATTCGCTTTATGCGAGTCCAAACCGGGCTCGTCGTGAAGCGCAAGGCCGAACGAACGAGCCCGCGAAACACTACGGTGCCTGAATACTCTCGCTTATGCCTGGCGTAGTTCCGTCAGCTTTGCTCCCCAGCCAACTGACGACCTCCCAAGCAACTTGAATAATTGTTACCACTCCGCCCTGCACTTCATTAGTTTGCGAAACGGTGAGTTCCCGCATTTGGTTACCTCCTTCTAGAAGTTTATGTCACAAATCCACGCCGATCGGCGGGTTTGGCCACCATGGCCAAATCAAATCTTTCCTCTCAGACTCACTAATGGCTCGAACACCCACTCAATCAACGATCGCGTGTCCTGCAACACATCGGCTTCCAGTTGCATTCCCACCGTCAGCGGCTGTGGCTTACCGTAGGCGGTGACACTGGCTTGCGTCAGCGCCACCGTGATCTTGTAGAAGCCCTGAGCGCCCGCCTGCTCCGCAAGTGCGGCCAGTTGCAGCGGCAACTCATTGCCTGCCAGCGCGCTGCGCGACACTTGAGTGACAGTGCCTTCGTATTGACCGAACTTCTGATACGGATACGCCGCGTAGCGCACGCGTACGTGTTGACCGGGTTCGACGAAACCGACCGCCTTGCTCGGTGCGAATAGATGAGCTTCGAGCGCCGCATCTGTTGGGAGCAGCGTTAACAGTGGCTGATTGCCGACCATCTGGCCCTGCTCGGCCAGGATTGCGGTGACGGACCCATTCTGCGGAGCGGTGATAACGATTTCGCGGTTGGCTTCAGTGCCGGCGATCTCTTGCTCGATCAGTGCGACGTTGCGGCCGAGCTCGGCGAGCTGCTGCTCGCCCTTCAATGGCAGCTGTCGCAGATCCGCCGCTAAGCTGGCTGCTTCGCGCTCGAGCGCGAATCGATTACGCTGCAGTGCCTGCAGGCGCGATTGCTGATCGAGTGCTTCTTCGCGCTTTTGTTGCACAGCCAGTTCGCTCATGAAGCCCTGACGCGCAAGATCTTCGAGCCGGCTCGTTTGCTTTTCACTAGATGCGAGGCGAGTTTGCAGCGTGCCGATCTCGCGCTGCGATTGCTCGGCCTCAAGCCGCAGATCGGCCAGCCGCCGCGCCATCTGCGCGGATTGCTCCTGCACTAACGCTCGTTGGCGCACGATCTCATCGCGCAGGCTGTCGCGCCGCAGGCGCAGTTGTTCGAGCATTGCGCTTTGGGCGCCGGCTGCGTTCGTTCCGGACGCCGTCATGCGCTCTGCCGACAGCACGAACAGGATGTCCCCGGCAGTGACCGCTTGACCCTCCTTGACGCGCCGGTCGATGACGATGCCAGTCTGCGGTGCCATCAGCTTGATCACGCCTGAGTCCGGCGCTGTAATGCCGACCACGCGTGTGCGCTTGGTGTATTCGCCGAGAATCAGAAACGTGACTAGAACTGACGCCAACACCGCGCTAATGGCCGCCCAAGCCGCAAATGAGAATGGCGGCCGCAAAACGGTGGTGCCGAGGAACGCGTTGCTCTTCGCCTCTAAAGCTTCGCGACGGAATAGGTCAGGCACTTGTTTTCCTTGCGTCTAGCAAAGTTCGTTTGCGAAAACTACTTTGCGATCGGAAACCGAACAACCCGACGGATGTAGGGGGTCGCCGTTTATTTCGGCAGAAAGACTTGTCCGACCAGAAAGCCCGCTGACAGCACCACTGCCAAGCGCGCACGCGAGTCAACCTCGAACTTTCTAAGCAGACATGAAACGTGGTCTCGCACGGTGAAGTTGCTGACATCGAGTTTCTGCGCAATCTGCTTGTTCGACGCCCCGTACGCCAGAAACCTCGCCACCTCAACCTCGCGCGGCGTTAAGTGAACGGTTGACTTATCGGTCAAAGGCACCGAGATGTGCTCGCGATTGCCCATTAGCGATTAATTCCGTGCGATTCCTCGCTAGTCCTGGTGCGTCGAATCCTCCGCGCTTCGCCCGCGGCAGCAAATCGTCCGACGGGTCAAGCGGCCTCGTCCGATCGGACGAGAGGAAATGCACGGAAACCGATCTACGGGTGCCCGCACTGAGACGAGCACTGGCAGAATCCGCCGAGGATTCAACACCATGACACGCGTACTCATCGTCGATGACCATCCGCTTGTCGCGCGCGCGACGGCGAACGAAGTGCGCATGGTCAAGCGCGAGGCCGAAACGCGCCTCGCCCACTCGATCGAGGAAGCTGAAGCCGTCATCGCTGGCTGGGAAGCGCCCGATACGATCCTGCTCGATCTGCGGCTGCCCGACACCGATGGGCTCTCCGGTCTGGTTCATCTGCACAAGCTCGCACCGAAAGCGACGATCGCGATCATCAGTGCCGAAGATGATCCGCACGTCATGCGCGATGCTTTCGCGCAAGGCGCGCGCGGCTACCTGACGAAGGGCCGCGACATCGATCAGTTCACCGAGGGCCTGCGCAAGGTGCTCGACTACGGCTTCTACTTCCCGCCCGAAGTGACGACGCCGGCGCCGAGTCCACCTCCCCAACACCTCACCGATCGCGAAGAAGAGGTCGTCAGAGCGCTAGCGTTGGGCAAAGTCAACAAGCAACTGGCCGACATGCTCGGCGTGAGCGAAAGCACCTTCAAGACGCACCTGCGAGCGATCTACAGAAAGCTCGGCGTCAGAACGCGCATTCAAGCGGCAGGCCGAGCGCGTGAACTCGGACTACTGGCCGTGCGCAGGCGCGCGTGACCGACCCGATCTTTCGCAGAATGCCGCGCCTGACCGGCACGATGACGCCGGAGGAAAGAGTGCGCGTCGTCGTTGCGCTCGATCACGACGGCCGGCAGCCGCAGACAACGTTGGCGATGAGCCTGCGCAACCTGCGCATTCTGGTCAACGACCTCGATGCGAACACGTCGGTCAAGTCGCTGAAGAAATCTTTGCCTTCAGTCAAAGCCGAGCTCGTCGCTGTACAGGCCGCTGTCCGCCAGATCATCGATCTTCAGCAAGACCTGGTGGATGCGATTCGCCTGGAGCTCGATGACACGCGCCCTTCCCCGCGCACGATCAACGCCGACGAAATGGTCGAGCGCGCGTGCAAGAGCAACGTGACGCTCGCAAGGGATTTGGACATCAAGCTGCGAGGGGCTCGATCGCGGCTCGCTTTCGTCGCTGACGAACGCTGGGTCGAACGCATTCTGAACAACCTGGTCGCCAATGCCATCTGGCACTCCAACGGCAAGAAGATTCTGATCGGCGCGCGAAGAAGAAAGGATGACATCACATTCGAGGTTCGCGATAACGGCCGCGGCATGAAGCCCGAAACCGTCGCCGGCATTTTTGAACCGCTCAAAGCGCCTTCGCTATCGCCGATCGGACAATCCGCCGCACGCTCCGGACTGGGCCTCTACAACGTACGGCTTTACACCGAACGCATGGGCGGAACGGTGAATTGCGAATCGACGCCGCAACGGGGCACCATGTTTCGGATCACGCTGCCCGGACCGATAACAACCGTGGCGCCACAGCCGCGTCTGCACGACGTCGACGCGGCGAAGCTCGCCAAGAACAAGCTCGTCGCCATTCTCGATGACGACATCAGCGTGCTGCGCACGACCGAGCGCCTGTTCGGCAGCCTGGGCGTCGAAGTATTCGCGCACAGCGAACCGTTGGTCTGGCTCAATGGCGTAGTCGAGATGAAGCGAATGCCGGATC
>JBDTQZ010000162.1:0-5406 GCA_039931935.1 Burkholderiaceae bacterium
CGTTCGGCGGCAGCTCATCATGTATTAGTCCGTGAAGCATCCCCTTTCCGGGGGGTAGGGCAGCCGATTCGCGTTGATAATATCCCTCGCACCCTCGGTTGTCCGCGTCGAAAAGCGAGGAACTTCAAGGCGTTCGACGCTCATCTTCAAGTTTTCTACCGCATTGGCCAATGGTCTGATGACTCCAATGACAGGCGTTTGTTCCTCTTTTCAATTGCCCAGGCACCGCGCGCGTGGCTTCACGTTGATCGAGATCATGGTCGTGATCACGATCCTTGGCGTGCTCGCGGCGTTGATCGTGCCGCGGGTCGTAGGGCGCACCGATGACGCGAAGATCGGCGCAGCGAAGCAAGACATCGCGTCGATCATGCAGGCGCTGAAGCTTTATCGCCTCGATAACGGCCGCTATCCGACGACCGATCAAGGGTTGCAGGCTCTGATCACGAGGCCCACGACCGAGCCGATGCCGAGTAACTGGAAGCAGGGCGGGTACCTTGAGCGCTCGACCGCGCCGTCCGACCCATGGGGTGAGCCCTACAAATACCTGAATCCTGGCGTACGCGGAGAGATCGACGTGTTTTCGCTCGGCCGCGACCGAGCCAACGGCGGCGAGCCGAACACGCCGGACGCCGACATCGGCTCGTGGCAGCTCTAACGCTCGACGATAACGGTGAGCGCGGCGTACTGCGCCGCTCCGCCGGTTTCACATTGCTCGAGTTGATGGTAGTGATCGTGCTCGCCGGCATACTCGTCTCGCTGGTGACGATCAACATTGCACCCGATCCGCGCCAGCAACTACAGCGCGAGGCGCAACGCGTGGGCCAGCTGATGGCGCTCGCCGCGGACGAGTCGCGGATCACGCAGCAACCGATCGTGTGGGAGGCCGATCTGCACGGCTATCGGTTCGTCACCGAATCGGGTGGCGAGCGCAGATTGTTGACCGGCGACGATTTGTTACGCGAACGCACCTGGGAGACGCCATTGACGCGGCTCGCGGTGCTCGATAACGGCGGGCCGCAACCGGCGCAAGTGCTACTCGGCCCGGGCGCGCCACCGGTGCGGGTCGCGATTGCGCGCGAGTGGATACAGCCCCGCTGGCGGCTCGAGCTGACCAGCGAAGACGGATCAGTACGAATCGACTTCGACGAAGTAGGTCGCTCGCTCCTCGCGGTTGAACAGGTGCCGAGAAAATGATGCGCCGAGTTCAGACAACGCGCGGCTTCACGCTGCTCGAGGTGCTGGTCGCCCTGGTGATCATCGGCGTTGCTCTGGCGGCCGCCATGCGCGGCGCGATGTCATTGACATCAACCGCTGACTACACGCGCCAAAAGCTGTTGGCCGTGCTGACGGCGGAAAACCGGTTGCTCGAGCTCCGCCTCGGACGTGAACGCCTCGAGCCTGGCGAAAGCATGCTTTCCTGCGATCAGGGCGGCGTCAGTTTCGTTTGCTCGCAAGCGGTCAAACCGACTCCCAACCCGTTTTTCCGCCGCGTCGAAGTGCGAGTGTTTCGGCAGGACGACGCCGGCAACCGGAGTCAGCTCGCAGAGCTGATGACCGTGATGCCGACCAACCAATAGCGATGAATAACCGTCTGATCTCTCGCGGCTTTACGTTGCTTGAACTGCTGGTGGCGATCACCGTGCTGTCGATCGTCTCGATGATCGCGTGGCGCGGGCTCGACTCGCTGGTCGCAACACGCGAACGGCTCGAGCCCGAAGTCGACGATGTCCGCTCGCTGCTGACCACGTTCGGGCAGATGGAACGCGATCTCACGCAGGTGACGAATCCGGCGTTTCTTGGACTCACGACGTCACCGCTGAACATTGGCGTGGCCGACGGCGGCCAAGTAATCGAGTTGGCGCGCGTCGCAAGCCCGGTTGCCGACCGCGCGACCGAAGTACAGACGGTGTTCTATCGAGTGGTCGGCGGCTCATTGGTGCGACAGGCGACCCCTCCGCTGCCCGCCTTCGACCGAGCCAATGCCGAGAGCTTCGAAACCGCTCGACTAATGAATAACGTGCAGTCAATGAGCGTGCGCGTTTGGCAGGTCCCGACGGGGTGGGTAGATCCGTTTAGTTCCGGTGCGCAGCCGCAGGCTCGAGAGGCGGCGCCCGGCATCGAAGTCACACTGCTGCGCGCCGACGGCAAGAAATTTCGTCGTGTGTTCCTGGTGGGCGCATGAGAACCGGCACGCGCGCTTCATGCTTTCACCCCCTCCCTCACGGAGGGAGGGCCGGGGAGGGAGCCTCCATACGATGGCCCGGCCATCAGCGCGGCGCAGCCGTGCTAATGGCCCTGTTTGTGGCCGCGCTCGCGACGATGATCATCACAGGATTGTTCTATCGGCAGTTCGTGCTTTTGCGAACGATCGAAAACCAGCAACTGACTTCGCAAAGCCGCTTGTTGTTGCGCGGCGCTCTCGACTGGGGCCGCGCCATCCTGCGCGAAGACGCCAACCGCTCGCAGTACGACGCATTGAGTGAGCCCTGGTCGCAGCCGCTCGCCGAAACGCGGCTCGATCAACTCGGGGAAACGGGATCGCTGGCGGCGCTCGCGACCATCGCGGGATCGATGGAAGATGCGCAGGGCCGGTTCAATCTGCGCAACCTCGTCGAAAATGGCCAGGTGCTCGAGCGCGAATTACAGGCGCTGCAGCGATTGGTGTTGCTATTGCAACTACCCGAACAGACGGCGGATTTGATCGCGCTGCGCATGGCGCAAGCGATGCCGGCACCCGCGGCACCCGATCCGAGCGGCCAGGTCTCAGACGCCCAGCTCCGCGAGCGCGACAAGCCACGGCCACTGCCACTGATGCTTCCGCAGGACATCGCCGGAATCTCGGGCATTGACCCGGCCGCCGCGCAGAAACTGGCTCCGTATATCGTCGTGCTCGACGAGCGCACGCCGCTGAATACCAACACCGCCGCGCCGGAGACGATCGCCGCGCGCGTACCCGAGTTGACGCTCGCGGAAGCGCGCGCGCTGGTCGCCGAGCGCGAGCGCCTTGCCTATTTCAACAACACTGGCGAAGTGCGGACTCGGCTCGGCGCCAAAGGCGCGTTGGTGACGGACTCCGAGATATCGACCGCATCGCGTTTTTTCTTCATTCGCGGCGAGGTGAAGCTCGACCGAGCGATCACACGAATGGAAGCGTTGGTTAAACGCGCAATTCCCGGTCAGGGCCAACAGGCGGTGACCGTGCTTTGGACTCGAGAGATTTGATGAACAATAGATCGGCACAACGCCTACTCATTTTCTTGCCGCCACGCCTAGGTGCGGGCGGCCGCGCGCAATTCGCTTCCGGAACCGTGGTGCCGTATGTCGCGCTGTC
This sequence comes from Burkholderiaceae bacterium, assembly GCA_039931935.1. Taxonomy (GTDB): domain Bacteria; phylum Pseudomonadota; class Gammaproteobacteria; order Burkholderiales; family Burkholderiaceae_F; genus JACCZX01. The sequence goes on from JBDTQZ010000162.1 coordinate 3,332, forward strand.
CGCGCGCGAATCGACGCGCGGCGAGGCGCCGGTGGCCTTGTTGCCAAAGGCCGGCGCCGTCGACTTGGTGTTCGATTCGGGCGATGTATTCATCACCGCGATCGAGTCGCCGAAGTTGTCGGAAGGCCGGTTGCGGATGGCGCTGCCCAACATTCTGGAAGATCGCCTGCTGGCGGACGCGACGGATTGCCATTTCGCGTTCAACGTTCCGCGCGGCGGCACCGGCACCACGACGATTGCGGCGCAACCGAAGATGCCAGTGGCGGTGATTGACCGTGGCATCCTGACGCGTGCGCTCGACGTCGTGACCGATGCCGGCTTCAAGGTGCGCGCCGCATACAGCGAGATCTATACAGTTCCGGCGCCCGCGGCCGGTGTGCTATCGGTCCGAGTCGATCGAGGGCGCGGAATTGCCCGCTCGGCGACGCATGACGGTTTTGCATTCGACCTTGCCGACGACGCCGTTCCCCCAGCGCTTGCGCTCGCGGTGCGGCAACTCGGCATCAAGCGCATCCAGGTGTTCGGCCGCGACGGTGCGCGGATGGCGCCGCTTGCGCAGGCGCTGAATGTGCAGATCGACGTCAATGCGCAAGAAGCCGATCCGGCCAGTACCGAAACAGGGGTCAGCTTGCTGCAAGGCGCATTCGCCCAAGGCGGAATGATGGGCGGCTTTGCCGGCAGCTCGAGGCTATCGCTATCGAGTCGCGGCGTGCGTGTTCCGCTGATGTGGATTGCCGCCGGTGCAGCTGTCGCAATCGTCGGAATGAACGCCTACAACCTGAAACTTGAAAGCGAAGAAAGATCGATCCGCAGCCAGATGGAAACAAACTTTCGCTCGATGTTTCCGGAAGTGACCACCGTGGCCGATACGATGGTTCAGACAAAGCAGAAGCTCGCAGAAGTGCGGTCACGTGCCGGCATTGCATCGGCCAACGACTTTTCGGTGCTGAACGCGCGGACGGCGATGCTGCTGTCGGCCGCACCCGTTGGCAGTGTCGCCGGCATCGAGTATCGCGACGGTGCCCTGAAGGTCAAATTCAAGCCCGGCGTTGCCGACAATCCGGGCTTGCAAAACACGCTGCGCTCCGCGGCCCTGCAACAGGGGTTGGCCATTCGCTTCGAAGCCGATGGCTCGGCTCGCGTAACGGCGGCGGGGGTTTAGATGGAAGCACTGAGACTCTTCTGGGCCGAGCGTGTACCTCGCGAGCGGGCGATCCTGCTCGCGGGCGCCGCGGCTGTCTTGGCAGTCCTCGTATTTCTGCTGCTGATCGAGCCGGCGTACAAGGGGATCGGCCGTCTGGAGCGCAGCCTGCCGCAACAACGTGCTGGCGCCGCCGAACTCGAGTCCTTGCTGTCGGAAGTCAAGACGATGCGCTCGCGGCCGCAGGTCGCGTCGGTGTCGGCAGGCGATGTGCGCGCCGCCGTCGATGCATCGCTCGGCCGCGCCGGCATCAAGGCCGCGCGCATCGTCCCGCTGTCCGACGGTGATTTGCAAATGACTTTCTCCGATGTCCCCTACAGCAGCTGGGCACCGTGGCTTGCGGGCATCGAGCGCGAGCTTGGAGCGCGCGCAACGTCGGTGACGGTGACTGCGCGCGATAAGACACCTGGCAATGTGGACGTCGAGCTTGCGTTGCGGTTAGCGCGCAAGTAACGAGCGGATGAACGCCACGAACAATGCGGGCCGTTTCCCTTATTGCTGCAGCGCTTGCGATCCTGATCTTGACGGCATTGGTGATCGCACCGGCGCAATGGGCCGCCGGCTACGTTCACTCGGCCAGCAAGGGCCGAGTCGAGTTGGCCGAGGCAAGCGGCACGATATGGAACGGGTCGGCAGTGGTGGTGATCGCGTCGCCGGCAGAAACCGGCGCATCGCGCGCCAGCCTGCCCGAGCGTTTGTCGTGGCGGCTCAGCCCGTGGGCGCTGCTCGCCGGGCAAGTCGACTTGGCGCTGACCCATCCCTCCGCGCTATCGCAGCCGCTCACGATCAATGCGCCGTTGTTCGGGAAGACAGTGACGCTGGGGCCGACGACGATGCGATTGCCGGCATCGCTGCTGGTCGGGCTTGGAGCGCC
>JBDTQZ010000163.1:0-5398 GCA_039931935.1 Burkholderiaceae bacterium
GCAAGATGGTCGACGTGGTGATCCACGGCGGCAAGACCGGCCACATCTACGTGCATGAACGCAACACCGGCAAGCTCATCCGCTTTTCCGAAGCGATGATCCCGCAGGAGAACATGTGGGTGCTACCCACCAAGCAAGGTGCACGGATGCTTCCGGGAGCCAACGGCGGCGTCGAGTGGTCGCCGATGGCGGTCAACCCGAAGACACGCATGGCGTACGCGGCGAACCTGCATCAACCGATGACTTACCACGTGGAAGAAACGCCGTTTCCCGCCGGGAAGTTATGGTTGGGTGGCGCTTTCAAGACGATCCCCGGTGAGGAGCAGTGGGGACGGCTGGTCGCCGTCAACCTCGACACCGGCAAAGTCGCGTGGGGTGTCAAGACGCCTCAACCCTTGGTCGGCGGCGTGCTTGCTACGGCGGGCGACCTCGTCTTCAACGGCGAAGCCAACGGCTGGTTCAAGGCGTACAACGCGCAAACCGGTAAGGAACTGTGGAAGTACAACTGTGGTGCAGGCGTCAACGCGCCGGCTGTGTCGTACATGGTCAACGGCAAGCAGTACGTGGCGGTGGCGGCCGGCGGCAACAATCAGATCGACGCCAAGCGCGGCAACAGCGTATTTGTGTTCGCAGTGCCCTAGGCTTGGTACTTGCAAGGTCAACGCGGCCGCGGGGCAACCCGTCGGCCGCGATTTTTTGTATCCATCGACCTAGGATCTGATGCACCGATTGACGTTGTCATCCGTCGCCGCGGTTATTTTTGTGTGGTCAACGGCGGCCAACTCGCAGACGGCGATGCCGCCGAAACCGTCACAGGCCGACACCTGCGCGGCGTGTCACGGGCCGAACGGCAACTCAGTCATTCCGCAAAATCCGAATCTGGCAGGGCAGACGTGGCGCTATATCTACCTGCAGCTGCGCGATTTCAAGGAAGGGCGGCGCAGCGATCCGCAAATGACGCCGATGGCGAAAGATTTATCGCGCGACGAAATGATCGCGCTCGGTAACTGGTTCGCTGCACAAAAGCCTGCGATCAATCAGTTCAAGGCGGATTCGGCCAAGGTCGCGGCCGGGATCAAGATCGCCGACGCCGTACTTTGTGCAATGTGCCATCTGGGCGGGTTTTCCGGCCAGAACGAAATTCCACGGATTGCGGGACAGAATTACGAGTACGTCGTCAAGCAGTTGCAGGACTTCAAGAACCGGCGGCGCACCAATGACGCTGGCAGCATGACCAGCGTGGCCGGCACGCTGTCGGACCAGGACATCATTAACCTAGCGCACTACATCACGACGCTGAACTGAGCTGTAGGGTGCGTGTTCGGCGCTGGCGAGTCTTTCGAAGCAGCGAAGTTTGCTAGCGCGACGGCGTTGTAGTTATGAACTCGACCACGTCGTCCAGCACTGGCGCCAGAAACCGCAGCGGAAACGCAAAGGCGCCGATCAACGTTGCGTGACTCGTGTGCGGATAGATTTGCAGCGTCACCGGAATACCGGTTTGCCGCAGCTTGCTCGCCATCTGCTTCGTGTTGCGCTCGGGATTGATCAGATCATCGTCGGGCGCTGCCGCGAGAAACGCACGCGGCACCGACGCAGAGACATGGCGTATCGGTTCGCATTCCGGCGGAGTGTCTGGATGCAGGAACACCGGCTTCACGTCCGGATTTTCGATCGGCAGAAAATCGTAAGGACCCGCCAGGCCGATCCATCCAGCGAGCTGTGTCGGCGCGATACTTTCTGCCCCCAGCCAGCGCGCGTCGAGCGCCACCATTGCCGCGTTGTAGCCCCCTGCGCTGTGCCCCATCACGAACACACGCTTCGGGTCGGCGCCGAAGCGCTCCGCTTCGCGCAGCGCCCACGCGGTCGCTGCGGCGTTGTCTTTCAAAAAATCCGGATAGCGCACCTCGGGATATAGCCGGTAGTCGGGAATCACGGTAACAATGCCGCGCGCCGCGAGCGCCTCACCGACGAAGCGGTAATGCGCGCGCTCGCCGTGCTTCCATGATCCGCCGTAGAAGAAGACGACGAGCGGCCAGCCTTGTGCGGGACGCACTCGCTCAACCGTTTCAAGAGGCACGTAAACATCGAGGTGCTGCCGGTTGCTCGCGCCGTACGCGGCGGTGGTCATCTCGTGCGAGTCCGACGCCACGAGCACATTGAGTGTGCTGAGCGGCGCACATGCGGTCACGGCAGCGGCGGTGACGATCACAGCGACAAGACGTGTCAGCAACCTGACCTTCGTTATAGATTGCACCAGAAAGATTGCGGGGGCCCTTGGGTGCCCGAAGGTTAAAACCGCTCCTGCTCAAGGCAACTCACGAATTACGGCGGCAAACACCTTGCCACGAATGATTTGCTAGCGCGGCGGAGCGGTCTTTACAAACTCAACGACGTCTTCGAGAACCGGCGCCAGGAATCGCAGCGGCGCCGAAAACGCACCGATCAGGGTCATGTGATTCGTCCGCGGATAGAACTGAACGGTGACCGGCACGCCTGCCGATTGCAGCTGAGCTCCCATCTGCCGTGTATTGCGCTCGGGATTGATCAAGTCATCGACCGGCGCCGCCCCAAGAAACGTACGCGGTACGGCAGCCGATACGTAACGAATCGGCTGCGATTCCGGAGGGCTGTTCGGGTACCAGAACACCGGCTTCACCTCGGGATTTTCGATCGGCAAGAACTCATACGCACCCGCGAGCCCGATCCATCCTGCCAGTTGCGCGGGCTTAACGCCCTCTGCCATTAACCAACGTGCGTCGACCGCCATCATCGCGGCGTTGTAGCCTCCAGCGCTATGCCCCATTACAAAGACTCGCCGCGGATCTGCGCCCAGCCGCGCGGCTTCGCGCAGCGCCCATGCAGTGGCCGCAGCGCTGTCCTTCAGAAAATCCGGATAACGCACTTCGGGATAGAGCCGATAGTCCGGAATGACGGTGACGATGCCACGTGCTGCCAGCGCTTCGCCGACAAATCGATATTGCTCGCGGTCGCCGCGATTCCACGAACCGCCGTAGAAAAAAACCACCAGCGGCCAGCCCTGCGGCGGTCGCACGCGCTCGGCCGTCGCGCGCGGTGTGTAGATATCGAGTTGACCTCGTTCGCCGGGACCATAGACGACAGTCGCGAGCTCGTGCGAGTCCGAAGGCACGATGGCGTTGAGCGCACGAATCGGCGAGCACGCGATGACGGCAACCGCCGCGACGATCACCGCAACAGCGAGCAGAAGCATTCTTCGCACCATGACAGCGGATGCGCTGGCTGCGTTACGAAATCGCGCCGGAAAGAATCACCGGCCCAGTCGGGCCACCGGTCGGCGAGCCGCCCGCGGGCTCTACTGTGATTGCCAGCACTGCACCTTTGCGCAGCTGACCCCTATGCCCCTGCGGCACTTCCAGTGTTCCATCGAGCTGGCCGAGCACCGCGAGCGAGAGCGGCGCGCCGCCTTCGGGGATCACCCACAGCTCGTAGCTTTGCAAAGGCCCGGCGACGATCGGCCGCACAGCGCGCAGCTTGAGCGTGCTTCCATCGCGCGACAACGCCGCCGTCACGCTCGGCGGCGCGCCCTTCAGCGCTAGTTGCGCAATCGGAGTCAGCGTCGGCTCGGTCGTCGTACGCAGCGCCACCAACATGACACCGAACACAAGTGCCACCGTCGCGCCCAACGCCCAGCCACGCAGAAACGACACGCGCGAATACCAGGGCGCGCGGTGTTGCGACAGATTGAGCTCGCGCGCGAGCCGTTGCCACCCACCCGCGGACGGCGTCTCGGCAATGCGTTCGCTGTAACGCGGAGTGAACTCCCACTGCAACGTGCGCAACCGTAGCGCGACCGTCGGCTCTTCGCGCAGCGCGCGCTCGAACCTGCGACGCGCCCTTCCGCGCAGCGTGCCCAGTATGTATTCGCCGATCAGCGCGTCGAGCTGACGATGGCGCGCAAGTCTCATCGCGCACCTCCCGCGTCGCCGCTGCACCGGTCGATACACGCACGCAGATTCAGCATGCCGCGCCGGACCCAAGTCTTGACGGTGCCGAGTGGTTTGCCAAGATGCGACGCTAGATCGCCGTGGCTCAATCCGTGTTCGTAGGCGAGCACCAAAGACTGCCGCTCGACAGCGACAAGCTCGCCCAGACACCGCCGCAGAAATGCGCGCAGCCGACTGGCGTCGAGCGCTTCTTCGGCCGTGTCTTCTTGGCTCCAGTCGAACATTTGATCCAGTGAAGCTTCCGGTTGGTCGTCCAGCGCAGCGTGATACGAGTCCACCCGCGCCATGTCATGCGTTTCCATTACGTCGATCGCTCGGTTGCGCACGATGGCCGTCATCCATCCCACGGGCGCACCGAACGGATCGAACGAATCGGCGGCGCGCCAGATGCGCGTAAAACTATCGTGCAGAACTTCTTCGGCCAGTTCCCTCCGTCGCGTAATGCGTTGCGCTACTCCAAGCAGCAGCGGCGCGCAACGCTTGTACAGGCGTGCAAAGGCCTCGACATCGCGTGCCGCTGTCGCCAGCAACAACCGTCTGATTTCCTGTTCGTCCAACAATTGGGCCTCGCTGAAGTTACGGCTGAGCGGATCGGATGGATGGCGAGATTGTGCCCCGTCGGTCGCCTGCCGCGTCGTAGATCAGATGAATTCACCGACGAAACGCGCTTCTTGCCTGACCACAGCTATTTTGGACGCGGTGACTCGAGTTTCTTATCCGGCGCGCTTAGCTTGCCCGCGCGCAATTCGCGCACCGCCACGGCCACTGCGCGCGCCACATTGCGCACTTCTTCCTGCACGTCTTTGTCACGATCTAGCTCATCGTGGCTCGTTGCATACGGCTCGTAGTAGCCGATGTAGCGGTCGAGCCGGGATTGCTTTCCGGCATCGATCAATCCCATCCAGTCAAGCCAGTCCGTCAACGAGCGCCGCACGCCCTCGATGCCCGCAACGTCGCCATGAACGACCAACCCGTAGGCACGCCCCGCAAGATGTTTGGGGTACGGCCAACCGGCGAGCTCGACCTGCTTCGCTTTCTTCGCGTCCTTGCCGTCGGTCGAGGTGGGATCCGTATTGCCGCCATCGGCGCACACCAGCCGATCGATCATCAGCTTCAACGCGCTCGGCACCTGATACCAATACACCGGAGTAACGATGATGACGCCGTGTGCGGCGGACCATCGTGGATAGATCTCGTTCATCCAGTCATTGACCTGCCCGAGCGAGTGATTCGGATAACAACTGCACGGCCAGTGACACAACGGCATCGCCGTCGATACACAACCCTTGCAAGGATGGATCTGCTTTTCGTACTCCGACGTGATAAGGCTTAGATCGAGATCGTCGGCCTGCATGCGCGCCTTCCGCAGCGTATCGATCAAGATGCGAGACAGCCGCCACGTTTTCGATATTTCG
>JBDTQZ010000164.1:0-5388 GCA_039931935.1 Burkholderiaceae bacterium
ACCGTCGCCGATGGCAATTGCCTTGGTCGCTGGGCATCCGATCTCTGCACATGCTTCGCGCACCGCCTGCGATTTTCCTTCCGCATCGATGATCTCGCCACCGTCGGGCCCGGTCACCTTGCCTGTCAGTCGACCGTCGATGATCTCGAGCTCATTCGATCGTGTGTAGTCTATGTTCAACTTCGCCTTGATCCTTTCGGTAAAGAACGTAAAGCCGCCGGTCGCAAGCAAGGTCTTCAGCCCTTGACGGTGGCACTCCGAAACGAGTTGCTGTGCGCCCTCATTGAGTGCCAGTTTTTCTTCGTATACGCGGGTGAGCAACGCCGCATCGACGCCGCCGAGCATCGCCACTCGGCGCCGGAGGCTTTCCTTGTAGTCGATTTCGCCGCGCATTGCCGCTTCCGTGATCGCGGTGACTTGCTCGCCCTTACCGGCATACGAGGCGACTTCGTCGAGCGTTTCGATATTCACTAAGGTGGAATCCATGTCGAGCGCTAGCAAGCAAAAGTCGGATAGGCGCAATCTCGCGTCGACGAAGGCGGTGTCCAGTTTCCAGAAATCGGACAAGCCGCAAACCGCTTTGCGCGTTTCGGCATCGTCGCCAACCGAAACACAACGCGCGGCGCGCTTGTACAAGGTGATCCGCTCCGGCATGCAAATGACTTTGAATGTGTCGAGCGCTTCGGGCGACAGCCGAGGACCCTGAATCACCAGATCTTTCATCGATGGAAGTTTAGGTTACTGACACGACGCGTTACCGCGCTTTGCTGATGCGGAAGGTCGAAGCAGCGGCGATCGAGCCCGGCTGCCGGCTGCTCTACCTCGATACGTTCAGCTTCCACGCGCCCGAGTTCTATTACCGGCTCGGTTTCGAGATAGCGTGCCGGTTCGATGGCTTTCCGGACGGTGAGTCGAAGTTCATCCTGCGCAAATCGCTGGTCAGCTGATCGCCCTGAACACTTCGCGCAGCCGTTGCAGTCGCGCGTCGAGATTGGCGGTTTTCTCCTCGATGCGCAGTCGCTCGGGGCCCGCCAGCCGCATCGTCTTTGCACGCTGCATCAGTTGAAGCAGCTTGGCGGTGTCGAACGGCGGGTGGACGATAAACTGGATCACGATGACATCTGCCGACGCATCGATCTTCTTGACGCCGAGCTTTTCGGCGGTCAGTCGCAGCCGGTGCGTTTCGATCAGCGCTTTCGCCGGCTCGGGCAACTTGCCGTAGCGATCGACCAGCTCTTCCTGCCGCTCGACGAGCTCGTCTTCGCTGTCGGCCGAAGCAAGTTTCTTGTACATCGACAGACGCTGGTGAACGTCATTGACGTAGTCGGTCGGCAGTAGAGCGGGCACGTGCAGATTAATTTCGGTCACGACGCGCAGCGGCGCGAGCAGATCGGGTTCGCGGCCCGACCGCAATGCGCGCACCGCGGCGTTCAGCATCTGCGTATACAAATCGAACCCGACTTCCTGCATGTTGCCACTCTGGCTTTCGCCGAGCACTTCGCCGGCGCCTCGAATTTCAAGGTCGTGCATCGCCAGGTAGAAGCCGCTGCCGAGCTCTTCAAGATTCTGGATTGCCTCAAGGCGCTTTTCTGCGTTCTTCGTCAGGCCGCCAGCATCGGGCACCATCAGGTACGCATACGCCTGGTGGTGCGAGCGGCCGACCCGACCGCGCAGCTGATGCAGCTGCGCCAGCCCGAATTTGTCGGCGCGGTGAATGATGATCGTGTTCGCGGTCGGTACGTCGATGCCGGTTTCGATGATCGTCGTGCATAACAGCACGTTGAAGCGCTGCTGATAGAAGTCGCGCATGACGCGCTCGAGCTCGCGTTCCGGCATCTGTCCATGTGCTATTTCGATGCGTGCTTCGGGAAGCAACTCGGCCAGCCGCGCACGGCGGTTCTGGATCGTTTCGACCTCGTTGTGCAGGAAGTACACCTGCCCGCCACGCTTCAATTCGCGCAGCACGGCTTCGCGCATCAACGATGGGCTTTCCTTGCGTACGAACGTCTTGATAGCAAGCCGGCGCTGCGGCGCCGTGGCAATGACGGAAAACTCACGAATGCCTTCCAGCGACATGGCCAACGTGCGAGGAATCGGCGTTGCGGTCAGCGTCAACACATCGACTTCAGCCCGCAGCGCCTTGAGCTGCTCCTTCTGCCGCACACCGAAGCGGTGTTCTTCGTCGATGATCACCAGCCCGAGCCGCTCAAAGTTGATCGCTTCAGTCAGAAGCTTGTGGGTGCCGATCACGATGTCGATCGTGCCGGCGTTGATGCCCGCCACTGACTGCGCGATTTCCTTGCTCGAGCGAAAACGCGACAACTCGGCAATATGCACCGGCCAATCCGCAAAGCGATCGCGGAACGTCTGCATATGCTGCTCAGCCAACAGCGTCGTTGGGCACAGCACAGCCACCTGCTTGCCGTCGACGACCGCGGCGAACGCGGCGCGCAACGCGACTTCGGTCTTGCCGAAGCCGACATCGCCGCACACCAGGCGATCCATCGGAAAGCCCGCACTCATATCCTTCAGCACGGCCTCGATCGCTGCTTGCTGATCGGGAGTTTCGTCGAATGGAAAGCCTTCGGCGAAGGCCTCGACATCGTGCTGTTTGAAGTTGAACGCATAACCCTTGCGCGCTGCTCTCAGCGTGTACAGGTTGAGCAGTTCGGCGGCGGTATCGCGCACCTGTTTTGCCGCCTTGCGTCGCGCCCGGTCCCAATCACCGCTGCCGAGTTGATGCAACGGTGCGGCGTCGGGATCGGCGCCCGAGTAGCGGCTGATCAGATGCAATTGCGCGACCGGCACGTACAACGTTGTCTCGTTTGCGTATTCCAGATGCAGAAACTCGGTTGGACCATCGCCCATGTCCATGCTCTGCAAGCCGAGGTATCGGCCGATGCCGTGCTCGACGTGAACGACGGGATCGCCAACCCTAAGCTCTGCGAGGTCGCGGATCATTGCCTCGACGTTCGAAGCGCGCTCGCGCTGCCGGCCACGCAGGCGGCGCGGGCTCACTGCATACAGTTCGGTTTCGGTGATAACGGCGATTCGCGGCTCACGCAGCACGAAACCTTCATGCAGCGGCGCTACGCCGAGGCCGATGACCGCATCGGACGCGAGGAACGCGTGAAAGTCCGCGTTGTCCGCAAACGGCAATCGGTACTCGGTGAGCATCTGCGAAATGGTTTCGCGGCGACCGGCGGAATCGGCAACGATCAGCATGCGACCGCGGGTCGGTTCTGCCGCTGCATCGTTGCCGAAGGCGTCGATGAAAGCGCGCAACCGGCTGATCGGATCTTCGGCACGCCGTTCGACAGCGAGCAACGGCAGCGCATCGAAACCTTCGTGTGTGCCCGTATTTGCAACGAAATGCGCCCATAGTCCTTCGCACGCGAGAAAAACCCCTCGGTGTTGAGGAACAGATCAGCCGGCGGCAGAATCGGCCGGGTGGCATCGCGCGACAGGAATCGATGGCGCTCGCTGGTCTCGTTCCAAAAGCGCGTCATTGCAGACTCGATCGGGCCGTGCAGCGCCAGGACGCTGGCCGTGGGCAAATAGTCGAACAGGGTGGCTGTCTGGTCGAAGAACAACGGCAGGTAGTACTCGATTCCAGCTGATGCGATGCCGGTGCCGATATCTTTGTAGACGCTAGACCGGCTCGGGTCGCCTTCGATGCGCTCGCGCCAGCGCCGGCGAAATGCCTGCCGCGCTGCTTCGTCGATCGGAAATTCGCGGCCGGGCAGCAAGCGCACCTCAGGCACCGGATAGAGCCCGCGCTGCGTGTCCGGATCGAAGGCACGGATCGAGTCGAGCTGGTCGCCGAACAGGTCAAGTCGATACGGCAGCGCAGAGCCCATCGGAAACAGGTCGATCAATCCGCCGCGAATTGCAAACTCGCCCGGCGCGACCACTTGCGATACGTGCTGATAGCCGGCGAATACAAGCTGGGCGCGCAGCGGTTCGGCGTCGATCGTCTGTCCCTGCTTGAAGAAGAACGTATGGGCGGCGACATATTGGGCGGGCGACAGCCGATACAGCGCGCTAGTGGCCGAAACGACCAGGACGTCGATCTCGGAGTGCGGCTGGCTTAGCTGATACAGCGTCTCAAGACGGTCGGAAACGAGATCCTGGTGCGGCGACAGCGTGTCGTAGGGAAGCGTTTCCCAGTCGGGCAACGGCCGAACGGCAAGCGAGGGGTTGAAGTATCGGATCTCGTCGACCAGGCGCTGCGCGTCGAGTGCATCCGCTGAGATCGCAACGACCAACCGGTGCTCTTGACGTGCCTGCGCGGCAAACTGACTGAGCAACCAGGCGTCACCGGAACCCGGTGGACGGGCGAGGGCAAAGCGGGTCCCTGCGGACGGCAAGGTCCACGGGGGGGTGCCCGCCAATGCTGTCTCGGGCGTCAGGATTGAAACTGCTTCTTGCTTCAAGAAAATGCGCAAAAAAATACGGCAGCTAGCACTTGCGCAAGCTGCCGAAGTCGATCGCTATTATACGAAGCGATCCACAAGCTGCTTGCGCGTCAGGCGTTCGTGCCCAAAACTCTTCGATATATAGCGCTAATCCCGGCCGCAGGCACAGGCACACGTCTGGGTCACGAGGTTCCCAAGCAGTATCTGCGACTGGGAAAGCGCACGATGCTGGAGCACTCAATTGCCGCCATGTTGGTCGATTCGCGCATCGACCGCGTCTTTGTCGTGGTGGCGTCGGCAGACGATCAGTGGCAATCGATCCGCCTAGACAGCGATCGCGTCGAGTTTCTTGCAGTGGGCGGGGCATCGCGAGCGCAGAGCGTGTTCAATGGCTTGATCGCGCTTTCGAGCAGGACAAATGACAACGATCGAGTGCTGGTGCACGATGCGGCACGTCCATGTCTCGACAAGGCTGAATTGGCGCGATTGATTGACGAAGTCGGCAGTGACGACGGCGGCGGTTTGCTGGCGGTACCGCTGACGGACACGTTGAAGCGCGCGGACGATGGGCATGCTGCTGAGACTCTGCAGCGCGATGGGTTCTGGTGCGCACAGACGCCGCAGATGTTTCGTTTTGCGTCGCTGCGCGCCGCACTCGGCGCGGGGTCGCTCGATGGCATCACCGATGAATCGAGCGCAATCGAGCGCAATGGAGGTTTTCCCCGGCTCGTGCTCGGCTCGGCAACCAACATCAAGGTGACCACCGAGCAGGATCTAATGCTGGCCCGTGTAATTCTCGATTTAAGGAGCGCAGCGTGAAGATTCGCGTCGGTCAGGGATTCGATGTGCACGCCCTCGTTCCGGGCCGCCCGCTGATACTGGGTGGCGTCGAGATCGCCAGCACGCGAGGCCTGCTGGGCCATTCGGATGCGGATGTTCTGCTGCACGCAATCACCGATGCGATCCTGGG
>JBDTQZ010000165.1:0-5326 GCA_039931935.1 Burkholderiaceae bacterium
GCCGTCGGTCTTGTCGATCTCGCGCCCATGCCAGGGCGCGAGCAACGCGCGCGAGATTCGGTCGTGCGCCGCCCAGATCTCTGCCATCGCGCTGTCGCCGAGCTTCTCAGCCAGGCGGGTGCTGTCCACGACGTCCGTCAACAGCAAGGCCTTGATCGCACTCATGTCGCAGCCGGCCGATGCGACCCCATGATGCGATGAGGCTTCGTCATGCGATGAGTCTACCTGCGCTCCTCCACTTCACCGGCGATCCTCCAGCTGCTGCAAGCGCTCGCGCATGGCCTTTTCGAGTCACCTTCGTCAATGGAGCCAAAGTTCGCTCAATCGCGTATTTCTGACCGGCACTGCAACCAACTTTGGTGGGACTGACACCGTTGTCCACGGTAGCTTCATCGCAATCACCAACCCCGGGGACACCTGCGTCGGTTCATCACGTCAGCCGCGCGGCCCCCACGTCGGAAAGTCCTCGACCAGCGCGGTGTGGGTGATCACCTGCTGACCGTTCCACAGATGCAGCTGAAAGGCCGACGGCTCGAACGTGAAGCGAATGTCGGCGTCCGGTACAAGATCGAGCGTGAGTTGGTGGGCGGTGCTCGGACACACAGAAGCCACCGTGCCAGCAAAGCGCGCCTGGATGGTCCGGTGATAGTGGCCGCTGATGACGCACTGAACGTGCGAATGTCGCGCGACGACCGCGGCTTCGGCTTCTGGGTCTGCAAGGCCCATGCGATCCATGATCGAAAGACCGGTTGCGAACGGCGGGTGATGCTGCGCGATGATGGTCGGGCGGTCCGATTCCCGCAGCGTACGGTCCAGCCACTGCAGCCGCTGTGCGCACAATCGGCCGCCCGGCTCTCCAGGCACCGTCGTGTCGAGCACCACCAACCGCACGTCGAAATCGTCAACGGCGTACTGAGCGAAACCATCCTCGCCAGCCAAGTAATCATGCTTCGGAAATGCGTTCCGTAGAGCGTGCGCATTGTCGTGGTTGCCAACAACCAGATAGACCGGCATCCGCAACGGAGCGAGGAGCTCGCCGAGCAGTCCATACTCCTCGACGCTGCCGTGATCGGTTAAGTCCCCTGTCGCGACCACGGCATCAGGAAGGCGCGGGAGCGCAAGGATCTTGCGGACACACCGCTCCAGCATGCGCGCCGTGTCCACCCGGCCGTAGGCGAGCGCGCCTTCGCAGACAACGTGCGGATCGCTTATCTGGCAAAGGAGCATTGCGCGGAGCGTAACGGATGCGGCAAACACAGTCAGTGAGCATCTACACGTGACGGGCGTGATACCTTGCGAAAATGAACGCACCACTGCTGCAACCGCACGCTCCGCAGCTGCTGGCGGAGCGCATCCCGCTGGAGGGCACCGGCGCAGTCGATATTGATCGGCAGCGCGCCGTGGTCGCTGCGCTTAAATCATTCCTGCCCGAACACTGCGTACTTTGGCGCGAAGAGGATACCCGGCCGTACGAATGCGACGGACTGACCATGTATCGGCAGCTACCGATGATCGTCGCGCTGCCTGAAACCGAAGAGCAGGTCGCACACATCGCGCGCTTGTGCTTCAAGATGCGAGTACCTGTCGTACCCCGGGGCGCGGGCACTGGCTTGTCGGGCGGTGCATTGCCCCACGGGCGCGGCGTATTGCTGTCGCTGGCGAAGTTCAATCGAATTCTGAAGGTCGATCCGCAGGCGTGCACTGCCGTCGTGCAGCCGGGGGTTCGCAACCTTGCGATCTCGGAAGCGGTGGCGCATTGCGGCCTGTACTACGCGCCCGATCCGTCGAGTCAGATCGCGTGCACGATCGGCGGCAACATTGCGGAAAATTCCGGTGGTGTGCATTGCCTGAAGTACGGCCTGACGCTGCACAACGTGCTGCGTGTACGCGGGGTGACGATCGAGGGGGAAGTCATAGAGATCGGCTCCGAAGCGTTCGACTCGCCCGGCCTTGATTTGCTGTCGCTGGTGATCGGCTCCGAGGGCATGTTGCTGATCACAACCGAAGCGACGGTGAAGCTGTTGCCGAAGCCTATCTGTCAGCAAGTCGTGATGGCGTCGTTCGACGACGTCGGCAAGGGAGGTGATGCGGTCGCCGCGGTGATCGCCGCGGGCATTATCCCGGCCGGCATGGAAATGATGGATCGTCCCGCGGTTGCCGCCGTCGAGCCGTTCGTCAACGCCGGCTACGATCTGAATGCAGAATCGATCCTGCTCGTTGAGTCGGACGGCACGCGCGAAGAAGTCGACGAGGAAATCGCGCGCATCGAAGCGGTGCTGAGGGCGAATGGCGCGACACGGCTCGAGGTGTCGCAGTCGGATGCCGAACGGAATCGCTTTTGGGCGGGGCGCAAGGCAGCGTTTCCCGCGGTAGG
The DNA here is from genome assembly GCA_039931935.1 of Burkholderiaceae bacterium. Classification (GTDB taxonomy): domain Bacteria; phylum Pseudomonadota; class Gammaproteobacteria; order Burkholderiales; family Burkholderiaceae_F; genus JACCZX01. The sequence continues at coordinate 2,375 of JBDTQZ010000165.1, forward strand.
CAGAGTCTCGCCCGACTACTACTGCATGGATGGAACGATTCCGCGCAAGCGCCTCGGTGAAGTGCTAAAGGCGATCGTTGCGATGGAAGCGAAGTACGGCCTGCGCTGCGCCAACGTGTTCCATGCCGGCGACGGCAATCTGCATCCGCTGATTATGTTCGACTGCAATGATCCGGATTCGGTGATGCGCGCCGAACAGTTCGGCTTCGAGATTCTCGAGCTGTCGATCGCGGTCGGTGGGACGGTGACCGGCGAGCACGGTGTCGGCGTCGAGAAAATCCATCAGATGTGCCAACAGTTCGATTCGGCCACGCTCGAGTCTTTCTTCGCAGTCAAGCGTGCATTCGATCCCGCTGGATTGCTAAATCCGGGCAAAGCGATTCCGACGCTGACGCGCTGCGCCGAGTACGGCAAGATGCACGTGCACGGCGGGCGACTCAATTTTCCCGATCTGCCGCGCTTTTGATGGCCGTGGCGTCAAGAGATGTAGTGCGCGCGTTGCAGGAGCGCGTGCGAACCGCGATCGCCGCGCGCACTGCGCTCGTGATTCGCTCCGGCGGCACCAAGGACTTCTACGGACGCGCATCTCCGGCTGCACACGAAGTGCTCGATCCACGGGCGTATTGCGGAGTCATCGACCACGAGCCGACGGAACTCGTGATCACTGCGTGCAGCGGCACGCCGCTGGCCGAAGTCGAAGCCACATTGGCGCGGCACCATCAGATGCTCGCTTTCGAGCCGCCTCACTTCGGTTCGTCAGCGACGCTGGGCGGCGCCATTGCATGCGGTCTGGCAGGGCCGCGACGGATGGCAGCAGGATCGATCCGCGACTTAGTGTTGGGAGCAACGTTGCTGGACGGGCGCGCGGACGTGCTCACCTTCGGGGGCAACGTGATGAAGAACGTTGCCGGTTACGACGTATCGCGCGCGCTGGCTGGTTCGCTCGGAACGCTCGGCATGATTCTCGATGTTTCGCTGAAAGTGATGCCGCTTCCGGCGGCAGAGCAAACGCTGCGATTCGAGTTAACGGAAGCCGACGCGATCGGCCGCACCAACGAATGGGCGGGACAGCCGTGGCCGATCTCCGCAACCGCCTGGCTCGACGGTGCGCTCACGGTCCGTTTGTCGGGAGCCGCCGCCGGCGTGCGTGCCGCGCGAGCAAAGCTGGGCGGCCAGGTCGTATCAGACGGCGCGGCATTCTGGATGACGCTGCGGGAGCACACGCATGGCTTCTTCAAGGGCGCCGATGCAGCCACGTTGTGGAGACTCTCGGTGCCACCCACAACGATTCCGTTGAATCTGGGCGCGACGCTAATCGAATGGCGCGGCGCGCAGCGCTGGATCTGGTCGACCTCACCGGCGGCCGACATTCGGGCGAAGGTTCAAGCAGCGGGCGGACACGCCACCGCGTTTCGCCAGCGTGATCGCAGCGATGTCTTTCATCCGCTCGCACCGGCGCTCGCGCAGATACATCAGCGTCTGAAACGAGAATTCGATCCGGCGGGCATTTTCAACCCGGGTCGCATGTATTCCGAGTTCTAGATGCAAACAGCGCTCGCCACTTTCATCAAGGACACGCCAGAAGGCAAAGAGGCGGACTCGATCCTGCGCAAGTGCGTACATTGTGGCTTCTGCACCGCGACGTGCCCGACGTATCAGCTGCTTGGCGACGAGCTCGACGGACCACGCGGACGCATCTATCTGATCAAGCAGGTACTCGAAGGTCACGACGTCACCGCAAAAACGCAGCTGCATCTGGATCGCTGTCTGACGTGTCGCAACTGCGAGACCACGTGTCCTTCGGGGGTGAAATACGGCCGGCTGCTCGACATTGGACGCAAGATCGTCGACGACCACGTTCCCCGTCCGGCGGGCGACCGCCTGTCTCGCATCGCACTGAAGGAAGGCGTCACCAGTCCGTTGTTCGGCCCCGCGATGCGAATTGGGCAGATGGTGCGGCCATGGTTGCCTCAAACTTTGCGGAACAAGGTGCCGCCGCGACAGGAAGCGGGACACTGGCCTTCAGGTTCCCACCCACGCAAAGTGCTGCTGCTCGAAGGCTGCGTGCAGCCATCGATGGCGCCGAACATCAACACCGCGACGGCGCGCGTGCTCGACGTTCTCGGCATCGAAACGTTGCGGCCGGCTGCTGCCGGCTGTTGCGGCGCGATTCGCTATCACTTGAGCGATCACGACGGGGGACTGGCCGATGCCCGACGCAACGTCGATGCGTGGTGGCCGTATGTTCAACACGCAGAGGAAGACGGACTCGCCGCCATTTTGATGAATGCGAGCGGCTGCGGCGTGCAAGTCAAGGAGTACGGTTACCTGCTCGCGCGCGATCGAGAGTACGCGGCCAAGGCGCGGCGAATCAGTGAAATGACGAAGGATGTTTCCGAATTTCTGCCGTCATGCGCCGCCCAGTTGCAAGAAAGTATCAGGCCGGCGCTGAATAACCGAGTCGTGTTTCATCCGCCCTGTACGCTGCAACACGGACAGCAAATTCGCGGCGTGGTCGAAAATCTTCTCGCATCACTGGGCGCCGAGGTCGCGCCGTTCGCCGAGAGCCACATGTGCTGCGGCTCGGCGGGGACGTATTCGGTATTGCAACCAGAGCTTGCCCACCAGTTGCGCGACCGCAAGCTCGGGCATCTTCAGGCGGTAAGACCCGATGTGATCCTGTCGGCGAATATCGGTTGCATCACCCACTTGGCCACGGGGACCACGACGCGAGTGATGCATTGGATCGAATGGCTGGACGAGCGGCTACAAGCTACTTGAGCATGCTCCTAAGCATCCACGCAGTCTTTTCGTGGATCTGAAGTCGCTGTGTCAGCAGGTCGGTCGTTGATTCATCGCCGCCTTTATCCGCTGCGGGCAGTACATCGCGCGCGGTCCGCGCGACAGCCTCATGCCCCTTCGTCAGCAACCGCACCATTTCCATCGCTTCGG
>JBDTQZ010000166.1:0-5325 GCA_039931935.1 Burkholderiaceae bacterium
GATCCGTTACCGCGCCGCCAACGAGTCGCTGGTTGAACGCATTTGCACGCGCCGTGTGATGACGCCCGCCGGTGAGTTCGAATTGATTGCCTACCGCGATCAGCCGAGCGGCGGCGCGCACCTGGCGCTGGTGTACGGCACGTTGGCGCCCGAGCGTGAAGCGCTGGTGCGAGTGCATGAGCCGCTGTCGGTCCTCGACCTACTCGACGTACAGGCATCGACACACGCTTGGCCGCTACAGAAGGCGCTCGAGAGGATCGCGCACAGCGATGGCGGTGTGCTGGTCATGCTCAATTGTGGTGAATCGTCCGAGCAGTTGTTTGGGCGCCTCGACGCCATCACGAGTGGGATGGCAGAAGCTGCGCGTTCCACGACGCTGGACCTCCGTACCTATGGCGTCGGCGCACAGATCCTGCGCGACCTTGGCGTGCGCCGCATGAAGCTTCTGGCCAAGCCGCGCAAGATGCCCTCGATGGCGGGCTTCGGGCTGCAGGTCACTGGGTATCTTGAAGACTAACGGCCGAAACACCACGCAGGAAAGATGACGACGCATGGCCAAGGACTTCATTGCCCCCGATTTTGACGGCGACGACCTGCGTATTGGTTTGGTTCAGGCGCGCTTCAATGAGTGGGCAGGCCGCGCATTGGCCGAGGCGTGCATTAACGAGCTGATCACCCTGGGCGTCGACGAAAACGACATCACGCACATCACCGTGCCGGGATCGCTGGAGATTCCTCTCGCACTCGCCAAGCTTGCTGCAACCGATGATTTCGACGCGCTGATTGCGCTCGGTTGCGTAATTCGGGGCGACACCTATCACTTCGAGGTGGTCGCCAATGAGTCGGCGCGTGGACTCGCAAGTGTTGCCCTCGAATATGGCGTTCCAATCGCCAACGCTATTTTGACGACCGATACCGACGAGCAAGCGCGCGCACGCAGTACCGAAAAAGGGCGCGATGCCGCGCGCACGGCCGTCGAAATGGCGAACTTGCTGTGGGCGCTCGACGAAGACGGCGCGTCAGCGGCTACCAGCGAAGAGTAAATTCACTTGCAGCCGTCAGGCCCGCCGGGGGGCTCAGCCCGGGCAACCAAGGGCAGCAGCCGAAGCGCACGGCGGCGCGCGCGGGAGCTTGCCCTCCAAGGGCTGTATCAATGGCTGCTCGCCGGCCGCGATGCCGCAACGATCGAAGCGCAGCCGCTAGACGCTGGCGAAGCGCAGGCCGGAGCCGACGTTGCGCACTATCGAGAGTTACTCAAGGGCGCCATCGAGCACGCTGCAGACTTGCGCGCGCGATTCGCTCCGCATCTGGACCGTGCGGTCAGTGTGCTGTCACCCGTGGAGCATGCGATTCTGCTGATCGCAACCTATGAATTGCAGTATCGCCTCGAAATTCCCTATCGCGTGGTGATCAACGAAGCCGTCGAGCTCGCAAAGAACTTCGGTGGCGCCGACGGCTTTCGATACGTCAATGGAGTGCTCGACAAGGTTGCGGCAGCACTGCGCGAAACCGAGGTTGCGGCACGAGACTGATTCCGAGGTTGATTTGACTCCGCGCGAACACGCTTCGGACATCTCGATCGGCGAATTCGAGTTAATCGAGCGATTCTTCGGGCGGCCGACCCCCGTCGATAGGTACGTTGCCGTGGGCGCCGGCGACGATTGCGCGCTGCTGGCCGCCGACCCTGGCGAGCAATGGGCGGTGTCGACCGATACCCTGATCGAAGGAGTGCATTTTCTTTCGGACGTGGATCCGGCTGCGCTCGGGCACAAATCACTCGCCGTCAGTCTTTCGGATCTCGCGGCGTGCGGGGCGACGCCGCGCTGCTTCTTGCTGGCGATCGCGCTACCGCGCCTCGATGAAGCGTGGCTTGGCGACTTCAGTCGCGGGTTGTACGCACTGGCCGATCAGTACGCCTGTTTGCTGGCGGGCGGTGACACGACCCGCTCTCCAAACAGTGTGATGATCACGGTGACTGCGATGGGGACTGTGCCGACCGGTCGGGCGCTGCTGCGCTCCGGCGCCCAGGTGGGTGATGACATTTGGGTGTCGGGCCAACTCGGTGATGCTGCGCTAGGTCTCGCGTTTCGCCGTGGCGAAGTGAAGCTGCTGGCCACGGATGCGGAGCAGGGGGTCGCTCGCCTTGAGCGGCCGACACCACGTGTACGTCTGGGAGCGCGATTAGTCGGCGTCGCCAGCAGCGCGATCGACATTTCGGATGGACTGGCGGGCGATCTGCGTCATGTTCTGCAAGCCTCGGGCGTCGGCGCGGTGATCGACTGGGCGCGTGTGCCGCGCTCGCCGGTGCTGCAACGGCAACCGATGCACATGCAGCAACGCTTCGCGCTCGGCGGTGGCGACGACTACGAACTCTTGTTTACTGCGCATTCCAATCGTCACGAAGACGTCATTGCGGCGGCGGAAACGACGCCCATCACCCGCATCGGAGCGGTCACGGCAACCGTTGATTTAGCCGTGCTAGACGAGCGCGGGGCACCGGTAGATACTGACAAAGGTGCCTACGATCATTTTGGACGGTGATGGCTACGATTTGATGAATACGATCGCACGCCTGTCAGCTCAGTCAAGAGCCGCGCTCGAGGGCACGCCCGAAGCGTTGCTACCGATGCTCGTATGAACGATGTCGCACACAAGATTGAGCGGCTGGCCCATCGGCTCGGCTCCGCGCTTCGGGCACAACACCTGACGCTGGCCACCGCAGAGTCGTGCACGGCCGGGGGCGTCGCCTACGCCATCACCATCGTGCCCGGCTCGAGCGGCTGGTACGACCGCGGATTCATCACCTACTCAAATGAGGCAAAAATGCAGATGCTGGGCGTGCCGTCCGCGTATCTGCGCGATTTTGGCGCGGTGAGCGAGCCGGTGGCGCGTGCCATGGCGCTGGGAGCGTTATCGCATGGCGCGCACGTGTCGCTGGCGGTGACCGGGATAGCCGGGCCGGAAGGTGGCTCCATCAGCAAGCCCGTGGGAACTGTTTGTTTCGCTTGGGCGATTCGCCGTGATCCGTCAAGCGCGCCGTGGGTGAAAACGCGAACCGAGCACATGGTCGGCGATCGTAATGCCGTGCGCACCGGAAGCATTGTCGTTGCGCTCGAAACATTGATCGGGTTGCTCGAGCAGCGAGAGGACATTTGAGCGCAGGGCTGTTCCCCGGATTCGCGCAACAAACGCGGCGCGCCAACGGCATCGATGTTCACGTGCGGCATGGTGGCAGCGGGCCGCCGTTGTTGCTGCTGCATGGCTTTCCGCAGACGCACGCGATCTGGCACAGGGTGGCGCCGCAGCTGGCCAAGCGCTACACGCTGGTTATGCCGGATCTTCGTGGGTACGGCGATTCCGACAAACCGCCGAGCGCGACGGACCATGGACCGTATTCGAAACGCACGATGGCGCTCGACATTGCTGAACTGATGCGCTCGCTCGGATTTGAGCGCTTCTTCGTCTGCGGTCACGATCGCGGCGGGCGCGTTGCCCATCGGCTCGCGCTCGATCACCCGCAGTGCGTCGCACGTCTAATGGTGCTCGACATCTCGCCGACGCTCGCAATGTACGAGCGCACGACAATGGATTTTGCGACGCTTTATTACCACTGGTTCTTTCTGATTCAACCTGAGCCGCTGCCCGAAACGTTGATCGGCGCCAATCCTGGCTTTTATCTGCGCAACAAACTCAGTGGCTGGGGATCGACCGGCACGGGGTTGTTCGATGGGCGGGCGCTGGCAGAGTACGAGCGCTGCTTTACGCAAGCGGCGATCCACGCGATGTGCGAGGACTATCGTGCTGCCGCGTCGATCGACCTCGAGCACGACCGCACTGACGTACGGGCAGACAGGCGGCTCGAGTGCCCGATTCACGTCCTGTGGGGCGAGCGCGGCGTCGTGAACAAGCTCTTTACCCCCATCGAAGATTGGCAAAGCCGCTCGCGTCACACAGTGGTTGGTCGCACGACGCCGACTGGCCATTACATCCCGGAAGAGGCGCCCGATTTATTGAGCGCGCAGATGCAAGCGTTCTTTGCGGATTGATTTTGTAGACTTGCGGATGAGTCGCTTCCTGCCGCCCTGGATGGCTGGCGTTTTGGTTATCGGGTCGGTGCCAGCGGGGTTTACTGCCGCAGCCGTCGAGGCTCCCAACAGCTCAGCGCGTTCATTGGTTTGCAGCACCGATGCGCGAAGTCTGCCGGTTTCGAATGCCGGGCTGCTCGCCTTTGGCAACTACCGTGGCCCGCCCGCATCACCCAGCGTCGAGGCTCAGCGATTTTTTGACCAAGGGTTGGTGTTCGGCTGGGGATTCAACTTTGCCGAAGCCGTGCGCTCTTTTCGAGCCGCTTCGCAGCTCGACCCACGGTGTGCGTTGTGCCGCTGGGGCTTAGCATGGGCCCTTGGGCCCAGCCTCAATCACGAGATGAACCCGGCCGACGTGCCGGTTGCGGTCGACGCCATCGCGCAGGCGCGCGGCCTCTCTGTTCCCGGCTCACGTGATCGCGGGCTCATCGATGCCCTGGCAATGCGCTATTCAACACGTAGCGGGGCCGACGACGACCGGCTCGCAACTTCGTATGCCGGCGCGATGCAGAGGCTCGCTGAACGGTATGCAGGTGATGGCGACATCGCGGTGCTGGCCGCCGAAGCCGCGATGAACGAACATGCGTACGACTACTGGCGCGCTAACGGCCGGCCGCAACCCTGGACGCCCAAGATCATTGCGTGGCTCGATCAAGCGCTTAGCGTGGCACCAGCGCATCCTGGCGCGCACCACTACCGAATCCATTTGTTCGAAGATTCACCTCAGCGCGAACAGGCGCTTGCGTCAGCAGAGCAACTTGGCACGCTGGCTCCGATAGTCGGTCATCTGGTACATATGCCGTCGCATATTTTTTTCAGACTGGGACGCTATCGCGAGGCGGTGGCGTCCAACGATGCGGCCGTTAGAGCGGACCGCGAATACGCAGAGGCAACGGGCGCCGGCTCCGACTATGCGATTCACAATCTGCATTACCTTTGGGTCTCTGCACTGTGGAGCGGTGATGACGACACCGCCGTGCGTGCCGCGGAGCAGCTGGCGGCCGCTGCTGCAGGAACCGCGGTTGAACAACAAGGAACACGCCAACACTTTCTAGCGGCGCCCGTCCTCACTCAAGCGCGGCTGCACCGGTCGATCGCCCTCCGTCACGTTGCCGAGGCCGGCCCCTACTCGCAAGGGCTGACGCAATTCGCGCAGGGAATGGGATATGCCGCCCGCGGTGATGTAGCGGCCGCGCGAGCCGAACTCGAATTGTTGCAACGTTCTCGGCGGGCCGCGCAG
>JBDTQZ010000167.1:0-5307 GCA_039931935.1 Burkholderiaceae bacterium
CCCGTACGCAATGAGCCGCTTCATTCAACAACACACATTTACGCAAGGAGCACGTAATCGAGGGCTTGCGCTTTATCACGAGCCGAACTTTCTCTCACACGCGTTCCCCGATCCGACAGTGATCACCGCACACGATCTTTCCTGGATTCGGTTTCCAGAGACTCATCCGCCGGAACGCGTCGAGATCATGAACCGCCTGTTTCCTCGATGTCTGGAGCGAGCTGACCACATCATTACAGATGCTGCGTTTATACGCGAGGAGATCATTGCGGAGTTCGGTGTGCCGCCAGAACGAATCACTTCTATTCCGCTTGCGGCCCGCAAAATTTTCCGACCTCGCTCGGCTACCGAATGTGCGGAGGTGTTGGCCGCGAGCGGTCTTTCCTATCGTGCTTTTATTCTCTGTGTGGGAACGCTCGAACCTCGTAAGAACCTCGAACTGATGATCAGGACTTACGCTGTGATGCCCAATGCGTTCAGACGGAGATTTCCATTGGTATTGGTGGGAATGAAGGGCTGGATGACGTCATCACTTGAGGCGGTGATGCAGCCGTTGATCTCATCTGGACAGGTGCGGGCGCTTGGCTTTACGTCCGACAATCATCTTGCAGCTCTGTATGCGAGTGCCAAGGTGCTCGTCTACCCGTCAATCTACGAGGGTTTCGGTTTACCGCCGCTGGAGGCCATGGCAAGCGGAACTCCGGTGATTGTGTCCAACCGCTCTACTCTGCCCGAGGTGGTAGGCAGCGCCGGAATACAGGTCGATCCGAGCGATGAAACTGCTCTGCGAGACGCCGTGACAAGTTTAAGCGAGGATCCAGCGTTTTGGCAGTTGCAGGCAGACGCATCAATCGCACGGGCGAGCGGGTTTTCGTGGTCACGCTGTGCGCAAGAGACTCTAGCCATCTACCGTCACGTGCTAGCGCGAGCGTGAAAGTTCTGCACCTCGGCAAGTTCGATACGCTCGGAGGAATTGAGCGTCACGTGAAGGCGCTGGCCACGGGTTTGAAGGCGGCCGATAACGTCGTCGTCAACCTCGTGTCCAATGACACAACGGCCACAGACCGACACGATTACTACGGCTACCTGACAGTGCGCGCGGCCTGCTGGGGAACTCCATTTAGTCTGGCACTCTCGCCAACGCTTCCGGCACTGGCGCGCGAGTTGCATCGCGACTACCGCTTCGACATCGTTCATCTGCACTTCCCTGATCCGCTCGGTCAACTTGCCGCGATGGCACTGCCAGGCCCCGTGCGGCGCGTGATCACCTGGCACAGCGATATCGTCAAGCAACGTTGGGCTTTATCGACCTACGCACCGTTCCTGCGCTCGTTCGTGCGCAATGCCGGTGCGCTGATCGGCGCCACTCCGCAGCACTTTTCAACCTCGACGCAAATTCCTGCAGGCAACCCGCAACAGATTCGCGAAGTCATTCCGTACGGCTTCGACCCGGCCTCGCTTGCACCCTCCAAAGAATCGCGTCGCAAACGCGATGAACTACTTTCCCGCAGCAGCAAGCGTCCATTGATCTTTGCAGTAGGCCGTCACGTCTACTACAAAGGCTTTGACGTGCTGATTCGTGCGTTGCGAGACGTTGATGCCGATTTGATCATCGGTGGACGCGGACCGTTGACCGGCGCGCTGATGCAACTCACACGCGATCTCGGGCTTGAATGTCGCGTCGAATTCGCCGGATTCATCGCCGACCCCGTGCTGCTTGCCTATTACGAGGCGTGCGATGTGTTCTGCATGCCGTCGGTCGAACGCTCCGAACAATTTGGGCTGGTGCAACTTGAAGCGATGTATTGCAGCAAGCCGGTCGTTGCGACTCGGCTTGGAACGGGCGTCGAGTACGTGGCCATTGACGGTGAAACGGGGCTGCTGGTACCGCCCAAGGATGTGAGTGCGTTGGCGAACGCGTTGTGTACGCTGCTCGCGGACAACGCGCTGCGGGTCAGAATGGGCGCTGCCGGCAAGCGGCGCGTGGAAGAGGTGTTTTCGGTCGAACAGATGGTACGCAAAACCGTCAGCGTCTATCACCGCGTCCTGTCGAGCGGGCAGACGACGGTCGGCACGGGATAATTCGGCATGTCCGCATACTTGCCGCTCACTTACCTCGCGCAAGCGGCGTTTGCCGCGTTCGTTACCGCATTGTTGATACTGATGTTAAGGCGGCCGGCGGAACGCTGGCAACTTGTCGATGTGCCCGGCGGCCGCAAACGACACGCAGCGCCCGTTGCCGTTACCGGAGGCATTGCGCTCACGATGGCCATGCTGCTTGCTCTCGCCGCGTCGTTTTCGGCATTCGGCCAGTACGCGGGGTTCTTTGTAGGCGTCGTGATACTTGCGTTGACCGGATTGCTCGATGACCTCGGGGAAGTGTCCGCCGGAGCGAAAATGCTGGTCCAGGTGTTCGTTGCGGTGCTGATGACGTCCGGCGGCGCCAACTTTCTGGTCAGCCTTGGCAACCTGTTTGCAACTGATCCCATCAATACCCGGCTTTGGGGCATTCCGCTGACGGTCTTCGCGACGGTAGCGGTCATTAACGCCATCAACATGTTCGATGGATTGGACGGTCTGGCGGGGAGCCTCGCGCTGGTGATGCTGGTGTTCTTCGCGCTGTTTGCGCTTGTGATCGGCGACCTGAACGCGGCGAAGATAATCGTCGTGCTGGCCGGGGCAATTGTCGGCTTTCTCTTCTTTAACCTGCCGTGGCCGATACGTGGAGAGCATCGCACTTTCATGGGCGATGCCGGCAGCATGGTCCTCGGCTTCGCTATTGCGTGGTTTTCAGTCGCGCTCACCCAGCAAAATATGAACAACGTTCCGCCACCGACCATGCTGTGGGTGTTAGGGCTTCTTTTGATGGACGTTTTCACGGTAACGGTCAGACGCCTGGCTCGGCGCCGCAGCCCCATCTCGCCGGATCGCGATCACATTCACCACATCCTGATGCGGCGCGGCTATTCTCAGCGCGCCACCCTGGCCTTGTTGGTCGCAATCAATGTTGTCTTGGCGGGAATCGGCACCGGCCTTTGGCAACTCAACGTGCCCGATTGGTGGATCTTCTGGTCGTTCCTGCTGGTATGCGCGGGGTACTTCGCGTTGTTCTTCATGCCATTCCGGCTATATCGATTGCGGGCACGAGCGACAGACGACGAGCTGAATGGCTCAGGCTAAACCGAATACCCCGCCTTCCGCGCAAAATGCACGGTTGCAGCGACGAATCCTTCTTTCGATCCGCAATCGAATCGCCGTCCCTGATAGCGATACGCGAACGTCATTTTCGACGACAACGTGCGAGCAATCGCGTCGGTTAGCTGAACCTCGCCGCCCGCGCCGCGCGGGATCGAGCGCAGGTGTTCGAATATGTCGGGTTCGAGCACGTAGCGGCCGACTACCGCGAGCGTCGACGGTGCTTTATCGGGCGCCGGCTTCTCAACGATGTGCGACATTCGCGACGTGCGACCATCGATCGGTTCACTGCTGACAATTCCGTATCGATCGGTATCGGCGGGCGGCACATCCTCGACGGCGACGACGTCGCCGCCGCCTCGCGCGGCGCGCGCATCGACCAGTTGCCCGATCGCAGATTGCTCGGCGTCGATCAGATCGTCTGCGAGAATGACGGCAAATGGCTCGTTGCCAACCACGGCCTCGGCACACAGCACCGCGTGTCCGAGCCCCAGCGGTTCGGACTGGCGGATATAGACGAAACTTTCAGTATCCGGCGAAATGTTGCGCACGACTTCGAGCAGCTCGAACTTGCCCTTGGCCGCAAGCTCGGCTTCGAGCTCAGGAGCGCGATCAAAATGGTCTGCAATCGAACGCTTGCTGCGCCCGGTGATGAATACCATCTGCGTAATACCGGCGGCGGCGGCTTCTTCGACGGCATATTGAATCAGCGGTTTGTCGACGACCGGCAGCATCTCCTTCGGCATCGCCTTGGTCGCCGGCAGGAACCGAGTGCCGAGTCCTGCGACCGGAAAGACTGCCTTGCGAACAGGCTTCATTGTTGCTCCGGGGTCTTAATGCATTCCATCAACGGCGCATGCTAACAAGCGAATCAAATCACTGATGCCAACCTACGTCATCGGCGATGTGCAAGGTTGTTTCTTGAGCTTCAAGCAACTCGCCACACAGTTGCCAGCTGCAAAGCGCTACATCTTCGTCGGCGACCTCGTTAACCGCGGTTTCGAATCGCTCGCGACGCTGCGCCTGGCCAAGGCGCGAGTCGAACACGGCCAGGCGGTGGCGCTGCTTGGCAATCACGATCTGCACCTGCTTGCCGTCGCGGCGGGAGTCAGGCCACTGAAGGATGGCGACACTTTGCAGGAAGTGCTCGATGCCCCCGATCGCGAAGAGCTGCTAGCGTGGGTGCGCAGCCAGCCGCTCGCCCATCTCGAAGAGGGTGTCTTGTTTGTCCATGCAGGAGTGCTCCCCTCGTGGACGGTGGAGCAAACCCTATCACTGGCTGACGAGGTTCACCAATCGCTGGCGACGGATGACGACAACGCATTCTTGCGGCAGATGTACGGCGATGAGCCGCTCCGATGGAGCGACGATCTCACCGGCAATGATCGGCTCCGATGCGTGGTCAATGCGCTCACACGTCTGCGCGTGTTGTCGTCCGACGGAACGATGAACCTGAAGCACAAGGACAACGCCGCCAAAGCTCCGCATGGCTTCATGCCGTGGTTCGATCATCCGCAGCGCGCCACGCGTGACACACTGGTCGTGTTCGGCCATTGGTCGGCTGAAGGCCTGATCGCACGGGCCAACGTGATCGGGCTCGACACCGGCTGCGTGTGGGGCGGCAAGCTCACCGCATTGCGGCTGCACGACCGCGCGTTCTTTCAGCGCGATTGCCCGATGTCTCAAGCCACGGAAGCGTGATTGCGACCGGAAGTCGGCCGCTCGTCCGCGATACCCAGGTGGTGCGCAATGGCCTCCCGTGCAGCGCGTGCGATCGCGTGCCGGTCCACCGCATCGCTCTTCGAAATGGGCGGCAGCAACGCAACCTCGACGACAAGTCGATCGGCCACGAGAACCTGCGCCAGTGAAGTAAACAGTCCCATTTCATCGATAAAAGCGGCCGCCGATGAGCGCTTGCCGCGTTCGGTATAGCGAAGGGCAACCGGCCAAATCTCTGCATCGGCGTCGAGCGCGGGCGCAATCACATTCGAGTGAAATGGCAGCAGCCCGCTACCGTCGGTCGTCGTTCCTTCGGCGAACACGACGATCGTTTCGCCAAGCTTCAAGTGCTCGCGCACCGTCTTGTTCATCGCCGCCACTGCGTGGCGTCGC
>JBDTQZ010000168.1:0-5296 GCA_039931935.1 Burkholderiaceae bacterium
GACGAGTAGAGGCGCCGAAGTAGAACGATTTCGATCAATGCGCCGACAGCCGCGACCGCGAGCGCCGCCAACAGCAGGCCGCCGAAAAAATTGAACGAGCTCGATGCCCAGTGCGTCGTAATTGTGTAGGCGATATACGCGCCCAGCATGTACAGCGATCCATGTGCAAAGTTGACGACCCGCGTGACGCCGAAGATCAGTGTCAGACCGGCGCTGACCAGGAACAGCGTCGAGCCGAACGAGAGTCCGGCGATCAGCTGGCCAAAGATGAGATCCATGATGAACGGCGGCTGGCCAGCTGTGCGATGGACGGCGACTAATGATCATAGGCGAATGCCGCCATCGCGACGGCACGGTCGCCTCATTCGCCAGCGTTACCTTTGCGCTTCGAGCGGACGCTGCTTCGCTGCGTCGGCTGGCGTGGGCAGATACTTTGCACCGTCGGCGTAGCGCCAATCGACCATGACACCCTTGCCGTCGCGCACATCAAGCTTGCCGACGTAGGCGCCCATTGTCGACTGATGATCGGCCGCGCGGAACTGAGCCGGGCCGAACGGGGTCGACCATTGCAACCCGCGCAGTGCAGCGATCAACTTTTCGGTATCGACCGACTTCGCCTTGCGAATCGCCTCGAAGATAGCCGTGAACGTTGTATAACCGACGACCGAACCAAGCCGCGGGTAGTCGTTGTAGCGTTTGTAATATGCGTTGAAAAACTTTGCATGCTCCGGCGTCGAAATTTGGCTCCACGGATAGCCTGTAACGATCCAACCCTTCGGAGTCTCGTCCTTTAGCACGTCCAGGTACTCAGGCTCGCCCGAAAGGAGACTGACCACCGGAACGCGCGGGAATAACCCTCGCAGGTTGCCCTCACGTACCAGCCGCGGCAAATCAGCGCCGAACGTGACGTTGAACACCGCATCGGGCCGCGCCGCGATAATTGCCTGCACGGTGCTCGCCGCTTCGAGCTTGCCGAGCGCCGGCCATTGCTCGGCGACGAACTCGACATCGGGGCGCTTGGCCTTCAACAGTTGCTTGAAATTTGCCACTGCCGACTGGCCGTACTCATAGTTGGGCGCGATGATCGCCCAGCGCTTCGCCGGCAGCTTGGCTGCCTCCTCGACCAGCATCGCCGACTGCATGTACGTGCTCGGTCGCAGTCGAAATGTGTAGCGATTTCCCTTTTCCCACACCAGCGCATCAGTCAACGGCTCGGCTGCGACAAAGACAATGCGATTACGCAGCGCGAAATCGGCTACTGCAAGGCCTACGTTCGACAAAAAGGTCCCGGTGATCAACGCGACGTTTTCGTTGGTCTTGAGCTCGGTCGCCAGCCTGATCGCATCTTCAGGCTTGCCAGCGTCGTCGCGTGATATGACTTCCACCCGCCGCCCGAGCAATCCGCCGGCAGCGTTTGCCTCATCTACCGCAAGCTGCCACCCCATCCTGTACGGCAGCGTGAATTGCGGGATCGTCGAATAGCTGTTGATTTCACCGATCCGAATCGACGCAGATTGCGATTGCGCGCCAAATGGCAGCGCAGCGGCAGCTCCAACAACGGCAGAAGTGACAACAACTTGGCGGCGGGTCGTCATGGAAACGTTCTCATCACGGTTCGATCGAAATTGCGACGCTAGAATAGCGGTTTGTACGTGCAACGTTGTAGTGGAGATTGTGGATGACGCACGTCGTCGTCGAAACATGCATCAAATGCAAATACACGGACTGCGTCGACGTTTGTCCGGTAGATTGCTTTCGCGAGGGGCCGAATATGCTGTCGATCGACCCGGATGAGTGCATCGACTGCGCGGTATGCATCCCGGAGTGCCCGGTTAACGCGATCTATGCGGAAGAAGACGTGCCGGAGGACCAACGCGACTTCATACCGCTAAACGTCGAGCTCTCAAAAATCTGGCCATCGATCACGCGCATGAAGCCGCACCCACCCGACGCCGACGATTGGAAAGACATTCAGGCGAAGCGCCATCTACTAGAGCGCTGATTTGCTTTTTCACTTCTTGAAAGGCCTCAGTGCTCTATCACCTGCATGAATTGCAGCGCCGCTTCTGGAACCCATTTTCCGTGTGGGCACAGGCGACATCACAGATATTTTCGAATCCGTACAGCCCGTTCGCATACACCCCTGTCTCGCGTCGACTAGCGGCCGGTTACGACCTGCTGCACCGGCTTGGCAAGCAATACGAGAAGCCCGAGTTCGGACTGCGCTCGATCAACATCGACGGTGCCGAAGTGCGGGTCATCGAGGAAGTCGCAATTGAGAAGCCGTTTTGCAGGCTGCTGCGCTTCAGGCGAGAATTCGAATCGAAGTCCGCCAAATCGGGCAGGCGCAACGACCCGACGGTGTTGATCGTGGCACCTTTGTCCGGGCATCATGCGACGTTGCTGCGCGACACGGTTCGCACGCTCCTGCCCAATCACGATGTGTACATCGCCGACTGGAACAACGCCCGGATGGTGCCGATTGCGGCCGGGCCATTTCACCTCGACGACTACGTCGACTATGTGATCGAATTCATTCGGCACTTAGGCCCGGACGTGCACGTTATTTCCGTGTGTCAGCCGACGGTGCCGGTACTCGCTGCGGTTTCACTCATGGCGAGCAACAAGGATCCGAAGCTGCCGAGAACGATGACGATGATGGGCGGTCCCATCGACCCGCGCCGGAATCCGACGCAGGTCAATGCGCTCGCGATGCGCAAGAGCCAACACTGGTTTGAAAATCACGTCATATTCAAGGTGCCGGCGGCCCACCCGGGTTATCTGCGTAGTGTTTACCCCGGCTTCCTGCAGCACGCCGGCTTCGTCGCAATGAATCCGGACCGGCACTTGAAGTCGCACTGGGACTACTACCTTGACCTCGTCAAGGGTGACCAGCAAGACGCCGAAGATCACCGCGCTTTCTATGACGAATACAACGCGGTGATCGACCTTCCGGCCGAGTATTACCTCGATACGATCAGGATCGTGTTCAAGGAGCACCAGCTTCCGGATGGAAAGTGGCGCGTACGTGGAAAGTTGGTGAAGCCCGAAGATATTCGGTCGGTGGCCTTGTTCACGATCGAAGGCGAGCTCGACGACATTTCAGGCAGCGGCCAGACGCAGGCCGCGCACGATCTGTGCAAGAACATTCCGAAGTCGAAGAAGCGTCATCTCACCGCTGAGCGCACCGGTCATTACGGCATCTTTAGCGGGCGCCGCTGGCGCGCGAACATCGCGCCGGAGATCGCAAAATTCATTCGGGCCAACGCTTAGAGGCAGTCGTGGCGTCGCTGGCGGATCGAGTCGACGCCCTGCTGCCGCAAACGCAGTGCACGAAGTGCGGCTACGAAGGCTGCCGCCCATACGCTGAAGCGATCGCCGCCAGCAGAGCCGACATCAATCAGTGTCCTCCGGGCGGTGCAGCCGGCATCGAAGCGCTCGCGCAGTTGCTCAATCGAGCAGCGCTGCCGCTCAATCCCGCGAACGGCTTCGAGCGCCCGTTGACGGTTGCGGTTATCGACGAGAGTCGGTGTATCGGCTGCACGCTGTGCATTCCTGCCTGCCCGGTGGATGCGATCGTGGGAAGCTCGAAGCGGATGCATTCGGTGATTGCATCGCAGTGCACCGGCTGCGACTTGTGTGTGGCACCCTGCCCGATGGATTGCATTGCGATGGTTCCGATTGCGCCAGGTCGCACATGGACTGCGGCGGATCGGGCTGCAGCGCGCGAACGACACGACGCCCGCAGCGAACGGCTGCAGCGCGCGACTGCGCCTCGACCAGTACAGACCACGCGCGACCAGCGAGCGAGTACTGTAGCTGCCGCAATTGCGCGCGCGCAGCAGCGACGCGGTACATCCCAGCCATGAATCCGGCGAAGCGCCGTGCGATTTACGAGACACTGAGAGCACTGAATCCGAATCCGACCACGGAACTTTTGTACACGACTCCGTTCGAGTTACTGGTCGCCGTCGTGCTATCCGCGCAGGCGACCGACAAGGGGGTGAATGCCGCCACGCGCGTGCTGTTCAAGATCGCAAATACACCGCGAGCGCTGCTCAAACTCGGTGAGGAACGACTGTCTGGCTACATCCATTCGACCGGCTTCTATCGGGCGAAGGCGCGCAACGTGATCCGGCTGTCGCAGGCTCTGGTCGGCCAACACGGTGGGGAAGTTCCGCGCAACCGTGAAGCACTCGAGGCGTTGCCGGGTGTCGGGCGAAAGACAGCGAACGTCGTGCTGAACACCGTGTTCGGCGAGCCGACCATTGCAGTCGATACGCACGTCTTTCGCGTTGCCAACCGAACGAATCTCGCACCGGGCGACGACCCCGAAGAAGTCGAGCGGCGCTTGCTGAAGTTCACGCCAGACGAATTCAAGACCCATGCTCATCACTGGCTGATACTGCACGGCCGCTACATTTGCAAAGCGCGCGTGCCCGAGTGCTGGCGCTGTCCGATAGTGCAGTGGTGCGAGTATCGGCATAAGACGCCAGCGCCGTAGCGAGTGATGTTCAATCCGTCAAAGGACGACGTTCGCCGATTCTTCTGTGAGACGTGGCGCAAGCATCACGCGGGCGCCCTACTGTCGCCGCTGGAAGCGGTTGCGCTCGACTGGATGCTGAAGCATCCCGAATATCACGGCGAGTTCGAAGACCTGGACGCTGCGCTCGCGCGCGAGTACACAGTCGATGAAGGCCGCTCCAATCCCTTTTTGCACATGTCGATGCATCTGGCGATCGCTGAGCAGCTTTCAATTGATCAGCCGCCCGGCATCCGAGCCGTCTTCCGACAGCTCGTTGCCCGGCGCGCCGATGAGCACGCGGCAATGCACGACGTGATGGAATGCCTCGGCGAAGCGGTATGGAGCGCCCAACGCGCGGGTCAGGCAATACCCGCTGACGAAATGAGCGCGCGCTATTTAGATTGCCTCAAGCGCCGCGCCAGCGACCACTAGCGCGTTGTGTTACTCAACGGCCCCGATAGCGAGGAAAGATAGGCTGCCACGTTTCGAATGTCGTCACGCGTCAGCGGTTTCGCGATTCCACTCATGATCGGGTTCTTGCGTGCCCCGCTCTTGTAGTCGCGCATCGACTTGAGCAGGTAATCCTCGCGCTGGTTGGCGAGCCGCGGCATCTGCTCGCGGCCCGAGAAATCCGGGTTGTGGCAGGACACGCAGCGGTGCTGCTCGACGATCGCCCGCCCGCGCGCGAGGCGCGCCGCGTCAGGCGCCTGCGCGGGCTGGGGCGGCGGCGGCAGCTTGGCGACGAAATCGCCCCAGGCACGCAGGTCGTCG
>JBDTQZ010000169.1:0-5277 GCA_039931935.1 Burkholderiaceae bacterium
GTCGCCTAGGAATTGCAGACCGATGTCGCGTCAGCGTATTTTGGTGGTCGAAGATGAACCCGCGATTGCGGACACCATCGTCTATGCGCTTAGCACCGACGGCTTCGAGCCGCAATGGTGCGCCACCGGCGGAGCTGCGATTGAAGCGGTGCGCGCTGGCACCTTCGCACTCGCGGTGCTCGACGTCGGCTTGCCCGACATCAATGGATTCGAGCTCTTCAAGGAGCTGCAGGAGATCGGCTCCGGGTTGCCGGCCATCTTCCTGACGGCTCGGTCGAGCGAAATCGACAAAGTGGTCGGGCTCGAATTGGGGGCCGACGATTACATTGCCAAGCCGTTCTCTCCGCGCGAGCTTGCTGCGCGCGTGCGGACTGTGCTGCGACGCGTTCAGCGCTCCGGACCGAATGCAGCAGCGCCCGTATCGTCGGGTGGCTTCGCCATCGACGACGAGCGCAAGATGATTCGTCTGCGTGGCCGCGCTCTCGACCTGTCGCGTACCGAGTACCGCCTGCTGAAAGTGCTGATCGAGCGTCCGGGCCGCGTGTTTTCGCGCGACGAATTGATGGAGCGTGCGTGGGACGACCCGGCGTCGGCGTTCGATCGTACGGTCGATGCCCACGTGAAGGCGTTGCGCGCGAAGCTGCGCGAGGCCGCGCCCGATGACGATCCGATCGTCACTCATCGGGGCTTGGGATATTCGCTGCGAGAAGATCACGCGTAGCGGCGCGCGTGTCCGGCGTGTCTAAGCGCACCCGCATCCTGCTCGGCATCGTCGCCGTCTACATCGGCGCGGTTGGGTTCTTGCTATACCGGATCAGCCTCGATATCGATCCGCGTTATCGTGAGTCCGCCGAGGAATCACTGGTCGACACTGCCAATGTATTGGCGACGCTGCTCGAGCGCCAGGCCTACAACGGCCTGATCCAGACCGACGAGCTTGAGCGCACGTTGCAGCATGTGGCAACGCGCCCGCTAAACGCAAAGATATTTGCAATCGAAAAAAATGCGGTCGTGCTGCACGTGTACGTCACCGATGCCAACGGCACCGTGCTTTACGACTCCGCCGGCCGCGACATCGGCAAGGATTATCGCGAGTGGATCGACGTTAGACGCACGCTGGCCGGCGAGTATGGAGCCCGCACCACGCTCGCCGAACCGGGCGATCCGTCGTCCGCAGTGATGTACGTGGGTGCAGCAATTCGCGAGCGCGCGACGCCACAGGGCGTCGACCAGATCGTTGGCATGTTGAGTGTCGGCAAGCCGGTGGCCGCGTTTTCGCCCTTTATTGCCAATGCGCGCCAGAATCTGCTGGCTGCGGGCGCTCTATCGGCCGGCGCGTTTGCGCTGCTTCTATTGATTGTTACCGTGTGGCTAGTGCGCCCGTTCGGGCTGGTGACTGATCTGTGGCACGCGGTGCGATCCAAGCGCGGTGGCGCAGGCCGCGTCCTGAATCCGTTTCGCGTCGCGTTCGCCGACATTCGCGACGCCTTGACCGGCAAGAGCTACGTTGAGGAATACGTCGCCACGTTGACGCATGAAATAAAAAGCCCATTGGCTGCGATTCGTGGCGCCGCCGAGCTATTGCGCGAGCCGTTGCCGGAGAACGCGCGCGTGCGCTTTACAGACAATATCGAAGAGCAGGTCGCTCGCGCACAGGACATGGTGGATCGCATGCTCGAATTGTCGAGCCTGGAGCGGCGCGCCATCGTCGCGCAGCATGAGCGGCTCAGCGTTGCCTCTCTCGCCGATGCAGTACGCGCCGAGCTGGCGCCGGTGGCCACACAGCGTGGCGTTGAGTTGTTCATCGATGTCGACCCCGAGCTTGAGATTAGCGGCGATCGATTTCTTCTGCAACGTGCGCTGTCCAACCTGGTCAGCAACGCGATCGACTTTGCGCCGGCGGAGACTGCAGTGACCGTGGACGCGCAACAGCTACGCGATCGCATAGAAATCACGGTGCGCGATCATGGCGCCGGGCTGCCGCCGTACGCCAGCGAGCGTGCATTCGAAAAGTTCTTTTCGACACCGCGGCCAAACGGCAAGAAAGGTACCGGGCTGGGGCTCGCGTTCGTTCGCGAGATCGCACAGCTGCACGGCGGTCAGGCGCGCTTGATCAACCACGCCGACGGCGGTGCCCTGGCAACGATTTCGCTGCCACGACACACGGACAACTAGAAAAAAAGCTCCGAGCAAAAGGGGGAGACAACCAAGGGCTCGGAGCGCTGGAAACGGATCAGTACGCTGTCGCACGCGGAGCGCGGCACACCGCTCCGATCGGTCAGCCGTGACTCGTCCCGCCGGCTTCGACCTGTTGCGTACTGAAGGGCGACGATGCGTCGCCCACGCGCGTCCACGCATCAGCCCAGCGTGCATCGTGCAAGCCGATCGCAAAACCGAAAATCAACCCGGTACCGCCGGCCGCCAGAGATCCCATGACAGCCTTGACCACGCGCCACGAGTGCTCGCGGCGTTCCTTCTCGCGCACTCTCGCCTGTTGTCGCCCGAAATCGAATCGCATCGCATTCTCCTCGCCACGTTGCTGCTTCCATCGCCATGTTGCGGCTGGGGCCGATGGATCGCTACCGAACAGTCGACCCGCAGTTCACGGCTTTTTCACACAGTTTCCCCGTTGCGTTCAACGGCGTTTCTTGTCGGCAGGTGATCGTTCGCTTCGTCGGCCAACCCTGGCTGATCGAGGAGAAGGCGATGTCTGCACTACAAGCGGTGATCGACGGGTTTCTGACTGCAGCGGAACTGGTCGCTTTGCTCTTTGTCTCGCCCGTGTCGGCGACGGAGCAGCCGAGCGTCGAACGCACACGAAGCGCGCCGGTTGCCCAGGAACACGTGCGCGGGTTGCACCTGGTTTCCACTGCCTTCGATGTGCGGCTGCTCGGCTCGTTGGCGGACGTGCGGGTGAGCCAGGAATTTCGCAACACCAGCGCGACAACGGTCACGCTCGCCGGGCGTCTGCCGATGATGGACGAGCATACCGATGCGCTTCGAATTCATCGAAAGGGACGCGTCTTCGATCTGCTGCAGCTCGGCAACGGTTGCGGCGGCGTTGAAGAAATCGATGGCGAAGATTTGCAAGCGGATGTGACCGGCCATGTGCAGCTTGCGGTCGACGAGTCAATCGCCGATGCATTGCAACTCGCCCCCGGCGAAGCGGCATCGATCGAGCTAGTCGCGACACAACAGCTGTCGATCTCGCGGGAAGCTACGTATCGGCTCGTACTGCCAGCGCTTGCGGGCGTCGAATCACAGGCTTTGCTGGTCGATCAGGCCGATATACGGTTTCTCGTCGTCGTGCCGCATCGTTCGGCGCGCGGCACTGCACGCCTGACGCTTCGTCCCAATGGCGCGGCCAGTGAAACCATCGACCTCGGCGTTCTAAACGAACCGTCGGTAGCACACATCGTTCCGCTTGCAAGTCGCGCAGCGCTGCAGGCACTCGCACTGGGCGCGATAGAACTCGAAACGCACACGCAAGATGGAATCATCTGGTCGACATTACCGACGCACGTCCGTCCCGATTCTTCGCTAGCGCTGGCGGGCGCGACAAGGTAGCGAGCACTCGATGCCGAATACTTTGAACGCTCGGATCGGACGCACAAGACCCTCGCCGGCGTCGCTGTGCGCGATCGAAACCCCTCATGCAGAGAACGAGCGAGTCACCTTACGTCGGCGCCCTGCCGGTCGCGGGAGCCTCGATGCCGTAAAGTCACTCTGGAACGCCGTGTTTCACACTGCAGCGCGGCGCATCGATCGCTTGCCGGTACTTCCGCGATCGGCCGCTGACCCAACTGGACTGGTCAATTGCCCAGCAGATGACGCTCGATGAACGCAACCATCAAATAAAAGTAGTAATCGGCGTTCGCTTTGCGCGCGAAGCCGTGCCCCTCGTTGTCGGCTTCCAGATACCACACTGGAGTTCCGTTGGAGCGCACTTTCTGCACGATCTGTTTCGCCTCGCTGACAGGCACGCGCGGATCGATCCTGCCGTGCACAACCAGCAGCGGTGCGCGAATCTTTCCGGCGTTGGCGAGCGGTGAGATTTGATCGCGGCGCCGTGATCAAGAACAGCTGGTTAACGTTGGAACCCGCAGCGCGGTGGCTCACAAGCATCTCGCGGCGCGCCGGATGCCAGTCGGCAAAACTGTGCCCTCGAAAATCGCTGTAGCCACCAACACGTGTCGCGAGCGACTGCGGGATCGCAGGAATCCCTTCGATCAGCAGATTCGAATTGGGCGCGACCACCTCGGGTTGTGCGGGGGCTTGAGCAACCACGGCGGTCGCGAAGAGCGCGAGTGCGGTGGCAAATTCCTTCATTGGTCGGCACCGACTTTTTTCGAAAAGTGCGGCACGATACCGAGGACGCTACAAAGCTTCAATCCACTCCGCGTTGTAGACCTTCCAGCGACCGCTCTCGCGACGCCACACCGAATCGAAGTCCCATCCCTGCCCACGTTCGGGCAGCAAGCCGGCGCCGCCGGTGGCAACCACACGAACCTTGGCTCGCGCACGATCGCCGTCGAGTCGCACGTCCGTCACCAGCGCGCTGACGCTGATCTTCTCGTTGCGCAAATAGGCCCCGACCAGCAACCGCTTGACATCCTGCTTGCCGAACGCTCCGGACTCGCGTGCGAAGTCATCACTGATTGAATCGAGAAAGGTTGCCGGTTCGCGTTGCTCGATCGCCTGTGACATTGCAGCAACCGCAGAGCGCAGCTCGCGTTCGGGATCGGAGCGGCTGCACGCGACTGCTGCAAGCAGCACAATCAGCGCGGTGCTACCGCGCATGGTCATGTTGATCCCGGCGCTGAGTTGAGCGGCGGGGTTACATCCGCTCGAACGAGGCGAGGCTGAGCCGGCCGCAGGTCCGGCTCAGCCCAGGTTCGGCGCGAGCCAGCGCTCGAGTTCATTGATCGATTCGCTCTTGCGTTTCGCCAGATCTTCAAGTTGATCGCGCCCGATGCGGCCGACGTTGAAGTACTTCGATTGCGGGTGCGAGAAGTAGAAGCCGCTGACGCTCGAAGCCGGGCTCATCGCATAGTTTTCGGTCAACGTCATGCCGATTTCTTCGGCGCGCAGTGCCTGGAACAAGTCGCGCTTGACCGAGTGCTCCGGGCACGCAGGGTAGCCTGGCGCCGGGCGAATGCCGCGGTAAGTTTCCTTGACGAGTTCTTCGTTGGTCAGCGCTTCGTTCGATGCGTAGCCCCATAAGTCGCGCCGTACACGCTCGTGCCGTCATAGTTCTGCACAAAGCGGCCCTGCTGG
>JBDTQZ010000170.1:0-5254 GCA_039931935.1 Burkholderiaceae bacterium
GTTCGGTCATGGCGATCGAGCCCACCACGTTGCCCGCGGCCATCTCCGGCAGCCACTGGCTCTTTTGCGCCTGTGTGCCGAACATCACCAGGTAGGGGGCCACGATGTCCGAATGCGTCGTGAAGCCGGTGATACCGGTGGCCAACACAGCGGCGATCTCCTCGACGACTATGGTCGTGTGAAGAAAATCACCACCACCGCCACCATACTCGGCTGGCGCCATCGGAAGTAGCAACCCCGCAGCGCCGGCACGACGCCATAGATCTCGAGGTACATGTCCTTCGTTTTCCCACTCTGCATGTCCGGGCATCACCTCTTGCTCGATGAAGCGCCGAGCAGTGTCTCGAAACAACTCGTGATCAGATGTAAAGAGTCCCCGACGATTCGGTGCTCCGCGTGCTGAGCCATTTTGCATATTGTTGTCCTGCGCGTTGTGTTGATCTGATGTAAGGGTAAGCTTATGCAGTTGGTTCAGCCGGTGCAATTTGCGATTGCAAAAGTTCGGTTTCGTCCTGCGTGAACTGCGACGCGCCGGCCATCAGGACTTCGACCAGATCACGTGCGAACGACGTCAATTGCTCCATGCTGCGCACGCAAATGCGAAGCTTCCTGAACGCCCATTCGTCACGCAAATGGACAATCCTGATCTGCATGTTCGCCGCGTACCTGATCGCAGCTGCCTCGGGCACCACGCCAATGCCGACGCCCGCCTCGACCAGCCTGCACACACCCTCGAAGCCGCCGACCTCGATGCGCGAGTTGAACCTGAGGCCCGCGGTGGTGGCCGCTTGAACCAGGAATCTGTGGATGGCACTCGATTCGGAGAGACCGACGTAGTCGTATTGCAGCGTTTCGCAGAACTCGACTGAGGCGGCCTGTGCCAACGCGTGATCGGATGAAGTCACAACCACCAGTCGATCATCCCGGTAAGCCAACACCTCCAAGGCCTCGGTTCGCACGTTGCCGGCAACAATTCCGATGTCGGCCACACCCTCATCGACCGCGCGGACGATCTCATGGCTCAGCCGCTCACGCAGCTCAACGTTCACGTCGGGATACGAAACCATGAATGCGGCGAGCGTACGCGGAAGGAACTCCGTCATCGCAGTGGTGTTGGCCCACAACCTGACATGACCTCGAATGCCGCTTGCATAGGCTCCGAGGTCGTCGTTCAGGTGTTCGACCTGCGCAAATATAGCTCTTGCATGACGGACGAACGCGTGGCCAGCCGGTGTCAGCGTGACACCCTGGCTGTTGCGATAAAGCAGTTTCACGCCGAATGCATCTTCCAGGCTCTTGATGCGATTGCTGGCCGCGGGAGGAGAAAGAAATGTCTTTTCCGCGCCTCGACTCATGCTGCTGGCGTCCGCCACATTGATCAGTAGGCGGATGTCGACCAAATCGAAATGAAGGGCCATCAGTTGCTCCCGGCGGGACGCGCCCGTAAAGGTGCTTTGGAAAAGGTGAATGCGGCATTTGCCGAATGCAAATTGGCAAACCGCCCCATAACTCGCATAGTCGCACTCAGGGAGTCATATTGCCACTTCAAGTTAAGCCCTACAAGGCTGATAAACGTATTGACATTCATTTGATTCTCCGATTAGATCATCCGCTTGGCGGACAATAATATCCGCCAAGCGGATTAAAATGTACGAAAACCCAGTAGAAAGACAAAAATTTCATGTCCTACATCAAACATCTGTCAGCGGCTCTTGCTGCCGGCCTTCTTACCTTGATGGCCGGAGCCGCCCTCGCGAGTGACAAGCCATATATCATCATCGCGCCAGCTGCTCCGGGCGGCATCTTGGATCAGACAAGCCGATTAGTTGCCAAGTCACTATCCGACGTCTTGAAGCAGCCGGTCATCGTCCAGAACGTCCCCGGCGCGGGCGGCACGCTCGGCATCCAGGCTGCTCTGCGGGCGAATCCGGATGGGCACACGCTGGTCATGGGCAGCCTAGGGCCCAATGCGGCGAACTACACACTGCAGGAAAAGCTGCCCTACAAGCCCGAAGACTTGGCGCCCGTAATTCAAGTGCTGTCCATGCCCAATGTGCTGGTCGCCAATGCCCAACTGGGCGCGAAAACAGTCGCCGATCTGAAAGCGCTGGCGAAGGCTAACCCCAAAGGCCTGTCGATGGCGGTTTCAACCAGCGGCTCTTCCGGCCACCTGACAGGAGAGCTATTCAAGGCCCGATCTGGAATTAACGCGGTCAACGTCATCTATCGAGGCGCAGCACCAGCGTTGACGGACCTCATTGGCGGTCAAGTCGACATCATGGTCGATAACCTGATTACCGCTCTGCCCCACATCCGTTCGGGAAAGTTGACGCCGATCGCCGTTACTACGCGCGAGCGAATCCCTGATTTGCCGCAGGTGCCTACGTTGATCGAGTCCGGGTACCCCGACATCGTCGTGACGGTTTGGCTCGGGCTGTTCACTTCTGCGAAGACTCCTCCCGCAATCGTTGCCGCGCTGAATAGAGAACTGCAGAAAGTGATGGCCTCCGCCGAAATCCGCCAGCGCTTTGCTGAACAAGGAGGGGTTTCCGTGGGTGGTTCGTCCCAGGACTTCCAAGATTTTGTGACGAGTGAGCAGAACCGATGGGGGCAAGTGATCCGTGCTGCCAACCTGAAGGCAGACTAACGCGATGAGTATCGACTACTCCAAGCTCAAGTCCTGGCCCATTTCGGATCAGCTCACCAGCTACACGCGCAAGGAATGCATCCTCTATGCACTGAGCCTAGGCTACGGCCAGAACCCCCTCAATGAGGAAGAACTCCCCTTTGTCTGTGAAGAGGGTTTACTGACCGTTCCTTCGATGTTTACGGTTTTGGGTGCGCCTGGCGCCTGGGCGTCCGATGCCGGCACTGGCATCGACTGGATGCGCATCCTGCACGGCGAGCACCGCATGACCTTGCACGGCACGCCTCCGCCCGAGGGTGTCCTGCGTAGCCGTACCAGGGTGTCCAGCGTGGTGGACAAGGGCGAGGGACGTGGTGCCCTCGTGGTCACGACACGCGAAATCACCGATGAGGCCAGTGGCAATCTGCTCGCAACGATCGACCATACTTCTTTTTGCAGGTCCGACGGCGGCTTTGGCGGCGGCGACCCAGTGCCGCCGTCGTTGCCCGCCGTTCCCGATGGGCCCGCAGAAATCACTGTAAAACTACAAACCGCGCCGAGCGCCGCCCTGCTGTATCGCCTGAATGGAGACCTAAACCCCATCCACGCGAGTCCTGCTGCAGCAAAGATCGCCGGCTTCGACCAACCCATCCTGCATGGGCTGTGCACTTATGGCATGGCGGCCCGCGCGATCCTGCGTGCATGCTGCGGCAACCGGCCTGAGAAGCTGAGTAGCCTGTCGTTGAGGTTCTCGGCGCCGTTCTACCCGGGCGAGACCTTGTCGGTGGAACTTTGGGAACGAGGCTCTAACATTCATTTCCGCGCAGTCGCGGCCGAACGAGGAAAGGCCGTGCTAACGCATGGGCTTGCAACAATTCATGACTAAACCATCCCTGCAGCCGGCTGGCCCGGCATTTCTTGCGCATCGCACCAACGACAGCCTGGCTCGCAGTGCGGCGGCCACCCCGAATGGCATCGCCTACCGACTCCTGGAGAGCGGGCAAGCCGTGACATGGAGCGAACTCGAACAGCGATCGCGCCGCTGCGCGGCCCTCCTGCGGGCGCGCGGTCTGCGTCCGGGGGATGGCATTGCGGTCTACCTGGACAACCACCTGCGCTACTTCGAGATCCTCTGGGCCGCACATCGCATTGGCCTCTATTACACGACCGTGAGCCGACACCTGAAGGTCGCAGAGGTGCTCTATATCGTCAACGATTGCGGTGCAAAGGCGTTGTTCACGTCTTCCGGCGTGCTGGCCTCCGCCGGCGGCGACCTTGCCGATGGCACAAAACACCTGAACCGGTTTTCGCTCGATGCCGCAGCACCCGGCTTTGAAGACTATGAGAATGCGTTGAAGGCGATCCCCGACGATGTCACCTTGCCCGAAACCCCTGAAGGCACTGACTTCTCATATTCGTCGGGCACCACCGGCGTGCCCAAGGGCATCGAGCGTCCGCTTGCCAGCGCCAACAACCACTTTGTGGCCGAGCCCAACGAACGCACCGTCTGGAAAAACTTCGACCGCGACACGATATATCTCTCGACCGCGCCCTTCTATCACACGGCCCCGGTGCGTTGGAACATGAACGTGATGCGGCAAGGCGGCAGCTGCGTGCTCATGGAAAAGTTCGACGCGGCGTTGGCACTGGCTGCGATCGAGCAGTATCGCGTGACGCACAGCCAATGGGTACCGACGATGTTCATTCGGCTGCTGCGCCTGCCGGAGCAAGACCGCCTCGCGCACGATCTATCCAGCCTACGCTTCGTCGTCCATGCGGCAGCCCCTTGTCCTGCCTGGGTCAAGCAGGCCATGATCGACTGGTGGGGCCCTATCCTCTATGAGTTCTATAGCGGCACGGAGCTGGCGGGGCGAACCTCGCTGGACTCTTTTGAATGGATGGAGCACAAGGGTTCCGTGGGGCGCCCGGAGTTCGGCGCCGTCCACATCCTCGGCGAAGACGGCCTGCCGTTACCTGCTGGCGAGCCCGGCGTGATCTGGTTTTCGGGTGGGCCGCCTTTCGAGTACCACGGTGATCCGCAAAAGACCCGGCAGGCCCGCAATGCCGAGGGATGGGCCACCTATGGCGACATCGGCTACCTGGACGGCAGCGGATACCTTTAC
The DNA here is from genome assembly GCA_039931935.1 of Burkholderiaceae bacterium. GTDB lineage: Bacteria > Pseudomonadota > Gammaproteobacteria > Burkholderiales > Burkholderiaceae_F > JACCZX01. Next base: position 4,750 of record JBDTQZ010000170.1, read on the forward strand.
CTCACCGACCGCCTCGCCAACATGATTATTTCCGGCGGTGTGAACATCTACCCGCAGGAGGCCGAGAACGTGCTGACACAGCATGCGGCCGTTCATGACGTGGCGGTGGTGGGCGTGCCGAATGAGGAATTCGGTGAAGAGGTCAAGGCGGTGGTTGAACTCAGCCACGGCTTCGAGGGCACGGAAGCGCTGGCGCAGGAACTGATCGCCTACTGCCGCGACCGGCTCTCGGCACTAAAGTGCCCGCGGAGCGTCGACTTCGTCGGCGTGCTCCCGCGCACGGAAACCGGCAAGCTCCTCAAGCGCGAGGTCAAGCGCTCCTACTGGCCCCAGGCCAGCAATCTTTCTCCTGAAACTTCCAAGGCATCCTGACCATGACACGACGTCATCCTCTTTCCTCTTCGGTCGCCATCGCAGGTGTTGCCGAATCCGACCTGGGCAAGGTGCCCGACAAAACGGCACTCGAACTGCAGGCTCAAGCGGCCCGCCGGGCGCTGACCGATGC
>JBDTQZ010000171.1:0-5249 GCA_039931935.1 Burkholderiaceae bacterium
CAGCAAGACGGCGGCGGCAAATGCACCTGCCTGCGCGAATGTGCGCACATTGATTCGATTCATCAAATCCTCTCCCTTTAATGGAATGCATTGTGAATACATCCCAGGCGCTCAGAGGCGCCCAAGACGGTACGGTAACGCGGCCATTCACCTGCCGGTTTACACCGAGGCGAAGCAGTCGCTAACTCAAGCGCCCCTAAATCACGACGTCGCATCACTCAGGCACTCCGGTTAACGTGGAAAAGTTCAGCAAAAGAGAGGCCCACGATTTGCTGCGATACGCGCGCAGTTGACCGCGGCGCGGTAAGCTTCGGCAGCCTATTCCGTTCGAGGAGACTTTCCTGGCCAAGCCCAACTATTCATTTGAGAAGCGCCAGCGCGAGATCGCGCGCAAGAAGAAGCAGGACGAAAAGCGTCAGCGCAAGGTACAGCGCGCTCCCGACGACCCAGCGCCCGCCGATCAGCAAACCCAGCCCACGCCACCGGAAACCGGCACCGTCGCCTAAGACGGCGCGGCACCGTAATGTCCCAGCCTTAACCCGTGAATTGCGGGTGAATTGCACGGCACCCTGCTGCCCGGCGTTTCGAGTGCTTTTCCCCCACTGAAAGGTCACGCGAACACGTTATGTTTGCCCGCATGTATCACGGCGAACGCTTCAACAGCCTGACGCACTTGGCCGGCACCGCACTCGCGATCGCCGGGGCGGCCGTGTTGATCGGGCAAGCCACTGAACAAGGCGATATCTGGAAGATCATCGCATTCAGCGCATTCGGCGCCGGCCTTGTCCTGTTGTACGCCGCCTCGACTCTTTATCACTCGTTTCGCGGCCGAGCGAAGATCGTGCTGCGCAAGATCGATCACGCCGCGATCTATGTGTTGATCGCTGCCAGCTATGCACCCTTCATGCTGGTCAGTTTGCGCGGTCCGTTTGGCTGGACGTTGTTTGCGGCGATCTGGGCGATGGCGCTCTTTGGAATGTTCAAGACCTGGAAACGCAACGATGGCGGAGATCCTTCGCCCATTCCGTATCTGATCATGGGCTGGCTTGGCGTCACGGCGGTGGTCCCGCTGATCGACAAGCTAGGCGTCGAAGGCATCAGTTGGCTGGCCACGGGCGGCGCACTGTATACCGCCGGCATCGTGTTCTATTTGAACGACCGCCGCTGGCGCTACGCGCACGGGATCTGGCACCTATTTGTGATGGGCGGCAGCGCGAGTCACTTCGTGACCGTGATGTACTTCGTGTGATCTAGTCGTCAACGCGCCCCCGGCGCAGGGCCTTGATCTGCCCGCGCCGCACTTTCGATTCAACCCGCTTTTTCCGCGACGCCGCGGTCGGCTTCGTTGGACGACGCTTGCGTGCAATGGCAGCCGCGGTCGCCACCAGAGAGTCGAGTCGCGCGAGCGCGTCTTCGCGGTTTTTCTCTAGGCTGCGAAATGATTGCGCCTTGATGACCACTACACCGTCGTCGTTGATACGACGGTCCCGCTTCGCAAGCAATCGCTGCTTGATTTCATCAGGAAGCGATGACGCACGAATGTCAAAACGCAGGTGGATCGCGTTAGATACTTTGTTGACGTTCTGCCCGCCCGCGCCTTGCGCGCGGATCGCGGTTAGTTCAATTTCGTCAGTCCGCAGGTCGTAGGCAGTCGAAAGTGGACTCATATGCATCCACGTTACGCGTTTTGACTTCCGGCTCGGACAGCCCGGTCGTATCTACCGGGACAGCCCGCACCTGTTGACCGCACCCTCGCTTTGCGCGAAGCTCGCGCCCTCGCTCGACCGAGCGCGCTTCAAGTAGGAGGCGCCATGAGAAAAACTGATCTTGTTCGTTAGTCGGCCGCACCAGCGCTGACTCGGGCTTTCCGATTCCTGCGCCGCGCCAGCGGCCGCGACACTCCACGTTGATACGAAGCGCGTGTTTCTGCACGCGCCGTTTACGCAGCGCATTGTCTTGAGGATTCGGAGCAAATGGATACGACTTTGATGGATCGGCTACGGCCGATCGGTTTCACACCAGCCGTCGCGCAGGCGATGTCCATGCTCGGCACGGCCGGCGGCCCGCCTGGCATGCCGATGCGATTGGTTGAAGTGCACCGCGAAACATTGCGCGTAACAGACGGCGCGAGCGAGCATTCGGCGCGGCCGCTGCCCGGGTTGCTTCGCTCACTCGCCGATACCGGCGACACACTGACCGTCGGCGACTGGCTGACGGTGCAACACGACGCGCACGGCACGCCGTGGATACATGGGCGGATGCATCCGCTCACGCAAATTGTGCGACGCAATTCATCGGGCGCGCGGCAATCGCTGGTGACCAACGTTGATACCGCGATGTTGTCGATGGGTCTCGACGGCGACTTCAATCTGCGCCGGCTCGAGCGCTATCTCGCGATGGTGAAGCCGGCGGGCATCTGGCCAATCGTGATTCTGACCAAGCGCGATCTATGCGATGACGTCGAGACGCGGCTCGATGCGCTGCGCGAGCGGCTGCCGCACGACGTCGCGGTGCACGCCGTCGATGCGCGAGCGGCGACGACCGCGATCGAGTTGGCGCCGTACGTCGGTGCAGGCCAGACCACCGTGGTGCTGGGATCGTCGGGCGCCGGAAAGTCGACGCTGACGAACACACTGTTGGGGGCACACGTACAGGACACCGGGGCTGTGCGCGAAGACGACAGTCGCGGTCGACATACGACGACTTCACGCTCGCTGCATCGATTGCCTACCGGAGGCTGCGTAATCGACACGCCGGGATTGCGAGGGCTACGGCCGGATATCGATGAAGACGATCTAGCAGCGACGTTCGACGATATCCAGGCGCTCGCCGAACGTTGCCGCTTTCGCGATTGTCGCCACCACGATGAGCCCGGTTGCGCAGTACGAGAGGGCGTCACAGCCGATCGCCTCGTCAATTACCAGAAGCTGTTGCGCGAGATTCGCCGAGAAACGCTGACGCCCCTGCAGCGACGCGAGCAATTGTCAATGTGGAAAATTCGACACCGAACTGCCGAGCACCGCATGAAAATGAAGCGCGGTGAGGACAGCTAGCGGTTACCGTTCATTGGCGGGACGAGTGGGCGACGACCGCAGTTCGTCGGCGTATTGCCGGTTTCGTCCCGCCCGCACCTACAAAATGCAATCTACGCCGGCTTTCCTGCACTTCATCGCAAACGCGTGGCTTACGGTGTTTCAACTGCCTACATTGCGTCCATCGACAAATTAACGCAATAAATCGGGAGCAGGTCATGATCAAGAAATTCGAAACCACCTTGTTTTTCGCTGCCACGGTAAGTACACTCGCACTGGCGGCGGTCGTAGGTGTACAGGAAATGGCAGTTGGGCCAGCAGTGCAACAAGCGGTGACGATGCCAACGATTCAAATGGAGAGAATCGTCATCGTGGGTGAGCGAGTTGCGCCGACGGCCAGGCACACGGCCCCCGAGCAGGTTGCGCTGGTTCGCTAAAACCGGTGTTTCTTGCTGCGGCCGGTGGTGGGGATAAAACCCTACCGCCGGCCGCTTTTACTTTGGCTTCGCTTTCTTCTGAGCTCAAGGTTCGTCGGCCACTCGCGTCACGGTCTGCCGCAGCTGAACCGACATGCGCCACGCCATCCAGGCGAGCCCGCAGACTGCGAGCATCAGAACTGCCCAAAGCAAATATCTAGACCAGCGCGCCTCGCTCGCAATGCGCTGCGCACGCTGCTGCTGCGCTGTAACCGCACTGCTCACCTCAACACTCGCAATGGGCAACCGCGCACCAGCAGGATCGTCGGCGGCGAGCACTGAACGCGCATCGAGCCCGGGACCTACGGGCGTGTCGAGACGACCCACCGCCAACACGTAAGGGGCCGGTGCGCGCGCGGCAAATATCACACGCCCCGGGCGCCACTCGGCTTCGATCGACGGCGGAGCGTCATCGAGAGGCGCTGAAAAGTCGAACCGTAGACGATCAGTGCGAACCGGAATCGCCAGCGGCGCGCCTTCGATTTCGACGCCGTCGCGCAGCACGCGAAACGCCTCGACCGACCCGATCGGTTGCCAGTGTTCCTCAGTGCGGCGAGGTCCGACCTGGAGCCGCCGCAAGCGTGGCGATGGCGCTGCATCGTGCCGGTACACCTGAGCGCGCACCACGCGATTGAGCTCCGGCATGCGGAGCAACACGCGCGTGATCGGCAGAGCCTCAGGCACATCGACGTACAGGCTTCGCCGATCGTCCGACAGCGTCGCGGCCAGTTGAGCGCGAGGCAGCGTGACGCTTGCTGCGATGTCTTCGAGAAACTGGGCGCGTTCGATGTCGGGCGCGTCTTTCGACGTCCAGGCAACGCGTAGGAAAGCGGGCGGCCGATTGATCGCGAAGTGGTTTCGCTCGATGATTTCACCGAGGCTGCGGCTGCGCGTCAACGGACCAGACGCCAGAGGTCGCCAGAAAACCAGGTCATCGCTGCCGCGAACTTCGACTCGGCCTGCATAATCGTCGGCGGTCGATGAAAACGACAACACCAGTCGGCCCTTTAAATCCTTCAAGGGCCGCGCGTCGATCAGGTAGCCACCCAATGCGGGCGTTGCTGCGGTCGCGGCGGATGTCAGCGGCCCGATTTCGACCACTGCACGCTCGCGATCGCGCTCGACTCGCAGCGCAAATGTACGCAGCAAGGACTCGCGCGCTTCGCTTTCCGCCGGAAGGCGCGACATGCGCAGATCCAGCGCAATCGGAGTCGGTGCCACCGGTGCTGTTGGCGGAACAAACGCGATCGGCAACGGCTGATCGAGGGCGTTGAAGATGCGCAGATCGGCAAGATCGCGTGACTGTGCCGCGCGATACACCGCCTCCGGCAATTCCATCACATGCAGGCCATCACCGGTCGTCGTCAGCGGAAGGCGCACCGCAAAGTCGGCGCTGCTAGGCGTTTGCGCTACGGCGACCGATGCAGCACAGGTGCACGCCACGATAATTGCCTTCAGCATCATCAGCCTCATGCAGCGCTCCTGGTCGGTTGCGGCGCAGACGGTGGAACGGGGGCCAGGTAGCCGATCACCAAAATCAGCACACCCACTCCGACAAACGAAACAATCCGCTCGATCGTGCCCTGACCCGATAGGTCGACAAAGAACAGCTTGACCACCACCGCGGCCAGCAGCGCAGCGCCGACGCCCCACCATCCGCGCATCGTGCGACGGTGTGCAAGCACCATCAGTCCCATTGCGGTCCCTGTCCACAACAACGACAACACCGCTTGCACCAGCA
>JBDTQZ010000172.1:0-5236 GCA_039931935.1 Burkholderiaceae bacterium
TCGACGCGCACGTCAATGTGCACATCGGCCAGCCTCGCGAGTGCGGACGAGGAGTTGCCCGTGAACGCAATCAGCGGTGTTCCCTGGCGCTTGGCAATCGGAAGCATCGTCAGCAACTCATCGCCCTCACCCGAGTACGACAGCGCCAACAGAACATCGTCGCGTGTAATCATTCCGAGGTCGCCGTGCGCTGCCTCCGCAGCGTGCACGAACATTGAAGGAGTTCCGGTCGAGGCGAGGGTGGCGGCGATCTTGCGCGCGATATGCCCGCTCTTGCCGACGCCGCTGACCACGACGCGGCCTGCGCACGCAAGCAGAAGGTCGACTGCTTCCGAAAAGGCGCCGTCGATGCGATCCGTTAGCGCGGCGACGGCCTGCGCTTCGATCTGCAACACCTCACGCGCAAGCGCGAGTGCGCCAGGAGTCGCAACAAGGCTGGGGGCGGTCACGGATATTGAATCTAAGAGGTCCAGCGATAATACACCGCACCTTTTTTCTGGCACGGGTTTTGCTCTACGCGCGCCGCGCGCCCGATCGGTTGATTGATGACATCAGGTCTCGAGTTCGCGCTGTTGCTGCTGTTCTGCGTGGTTGCAGGCGTGGTTGTATTCCGCCTTCTGCACCTGCCGCCGCTGCTCGCCTATCTGGCCGTCGGCATTCTGGTGGGCCCGCACGCGTTCGCGCTGCTGCCGGACAGCTCCGATGCGCGCTATCTGGCCGAATTCGGCATCGTGTTCCTGATGTTTTCAATCGGCCTCGAATTTTCGTTGGCGAAGCTGAGGGCAATGCGGCGCATCGTGCTTGGCCTCGGAGCGGCGCAGGTCGTATTGACGGTCGTCGCAACGCTTGTAGCGGGCTGGCTAATTGGCCGCTACTTCAATGTGGGGCTTGCGGGCGCATTTGCACTCGGCGGTGCGTTGGCGATGTCATCGACAGCGATCGTGATGAAGATGCTGGCCGAACGGATGGAGCTCGATACCGAGCACGGCAAGCGCATCGTGGGTGTTTTGCTTTTCCAGGATCTTGCCGTCGTTCCGCTGCTGGTCCTCGTGCCTGCACTCAGCGCCGAAGCGGGCGTGTTGGTGCAGACGATGGCATTCGCGCTGTTAAAGGCCGCGGTGCTGCTCACCGTGTTGCTGGTGGGCGGCCAACGCGTGATGCGGTGGTGGCTTCTAATGGTCGCGCGCAGAAAATCACAGGAGCTTTTTACCCTGAATCTTCTGTTCGTGACGCTTGCGCTGGCGTGGATGACCGAAATTGCCGGACTGTCGCTGGCGCTCGGTGCCTTTATTGCGGGCATGCTGATTTCCGAGACGGAATTCAAACATCGCGTCGAAGACGATATCAAGCCGTTTCGCGACGTGCTGCTCGGATTGTTCTTCGTAACGATCGGCATGCTGCTAAACGTGCGCGTGGTAATCGACCACTTCGGCTGGGTCCTTCTGGCGTTGATCCTTCCCGTTGGGTTCAAGTCCAGCCTCATTTTCGTGCTGGCGCGCTTCTTTGGCGCGGCAGCCGGTACCGCGATTCGGACTGCGCTTGCGCTGGCGACCGCGGGCGAATTCGGATTCGTATTGCTTAGCCAGGCGGGCGCGCTCGGGCTGGTCGACAAGCTGGTGCTGCAGATCGTGCTGGCGGCGATGCTGTTGTCGATGATGGCGGCACCTCTGCTGCTGCAATATTCCGACCGTATCGTTATGCGGCTCGTGTCATCAGAGTGGCTGATCAAATCGCTTGAAATCGCCAACATCGCAAAACGCGCAATCGCGGTCGACAAACACGTTGTGATTTGCGGCTTCGGCCGCAGCGGCCAGCATCTGGCAAAAATGCTCGAGCAGGAGGGCATTTCCTTCGTTGCACTCGAGCTCGATCCCGATCTGGTACGCGAGGCCAGTGCGGCCGGCGAGTCTGTCGTCTACGGCGACGCGGGGCGGCGCGAAGCGCTGGTCGCGGCGGGCATCGCGCGCGCCTCGGCGCTGGTGATCACCTATGCCAACACGCATTCGGCACTAAAGGTTCTGCACCACACGCACGAGTTGAAGCCCAGCCTGCCCGTCATCGTGCGCACCTATGACGATCACGATCTCGAGCAGCTCACGCGCGGCGGCGCAACCGAGGTCGTTCCCGAAATTCTCGAAGGGAGCCTGATGCTCGGCTCGCACGCGTTGATACTGCTCGGCGTTCCAGTCTCGCGTGTCGTCAAGCGCGTGCGTGAGGCGCGCGATCAGCGCTATCGGTTGCTGCGCGGACACTTTCACGGCGACGATGTAGATGCAGTTGACGAGGATGACCGCGAACGTCTGCATTCCGTGCCGATCGAGGCAGATGCGGCGGCCGTCGGCGAGGCGCTGCGCGATCTGGATCTGGCAACGATCGGTGCCGAAGTGACTTCGGTGCGGCGGCACGGCATCCGCGGTGCGGACCCGAGCCCCGATATGCGACTGCAGGCCGGCGATATCGTCGTGTTGCGCGGCGTACCCGATGCACTCGAACTCGCGGAGCAACGGCTGCTGCAAAAGTAATTCACGGCAACGGGAACTTTTGCCGCTGCCGGACGCAATAGCGTACAGATGAGCAACGCGAGGGGCTCCGTGGCTTTCGATCCACCCAGGTGCGCCGCACCCATTTTCGTGCCGCAGTCGTGCAAGGACGGCGCGGCTGACGAATTCGACGAAACGTCAAAGCTTCAGTCGGCCTTGGCCGGTGACGAAGCTGCGTTTACCGTGCTGTATCCACGGCACGGGCCGCTGACATCACGCAGGATGTGTTCATCGAGCTATTAAGTGGCTCAAGCGGATATGACGCAACGCGGGGATCGCTTGCCGCGTACTTGTGCGGCGTCGCACCTGCGCATGAAAAACGGCACCGACGCGCGACACCGACGGCAAATAGGCTGGCGCTTCGCAGAGCTTCAGCGTCCGACGGCGACGCGTTGCGGCGGCCGCTGACGCGCAAGTACCGGTGCGAGATACCGCCCGGTATAGCTTTGCTTGCTGGCGGCCACGACTTCTGGAGAACCGCTGGCGATGATCTCGCCGCCGCCATCGCCCCCCTCGGGGCCAAGGTCGACTACCCAGTCGGCGGTCTTGATCACATCGAGATTGTGCTCGATCACGATCACCGTGTTGCCGGTATCGCGCAGCTGGTGCAGCACTTTCAGCAACAAGGCGATGTCATGAAAGTGCAATCCGGTTGTCGGCTCGTCGAGGATGTAAAGCGTACGGCCGGTATCGCGCTTCGATAATTCCAGCGACAGCTTCACTCGCTGCGCTTCGCCGCCGGACAGTGTCACCGCGCTCTGTCCCAGCTTGATATAGGCAAGCCCGACGTCGATCAGCGTTTGCAGCTTGCGCGCGATGCTCGGCACCGCGTTGAAAAACTCGAATGCGTCCTCGACCGTCAAATCGAGCACGTCGGCAATGCTCTTCCCTTTGTAGTGCACTTCGAGCGTTTCGCGGTTGTACCGCTTGCTGTGGCAGATGTCGCACGGCACGTAAACATCGGGCAGAAAGTGCATCTCGACCTTGATGACGCCGTCGCCCTGACAATTTTCGCAGCGGCCGCCCTTGACATTGAATGAAAAGCGGCCGGCTTCGTAACCGCGCTCGCGCGCTGTCGGGGTTTCAGCAAACAGTTCGCGAATCGGCGTGAACAGTCCCGTGTAGGTAGCCGGATTCGAGCGCGGCGTACGGCCGATCGCGCTCTGGTCGACATTGATGACCTTGTCGAAATTTTCGAGCCCGTCAATCGATTCATGGGCCGCCGGCTCAGCCGAGGAGCCGTACAGATGACGCGCGACCGCTACGTACAACGTGTCGTTGATCAGCGTCGATTTGCCTGACCCCGACACCCCGGTCACGCACGTCAGCAGCCCCACCGGAATTTCGAGCGTCACGTCCTTTAGGTTGTTGCCGTGCGCCCCGCTGACTTTCAGCCACGTCGTAAAGGGTGGCGTACGGTCGTTCGGTATCTCGATCTGACGCCGCCCGGACAGATATTGGCCGGTCAACGAGTTTGGATCGTCAAGCACGTCGCTGAGCTCGCCTTGCGCGATAACCTCACCGCCGTGCACACCCGCACCCGGGCCCATGTCAACCACGTGGTCGGCTGCGCGAATCGCGTCTTCGTCGTGCTCGACAACGATCACCGTGTTGCCGAAGTCGCGCAAGTGCTTCAGTGTGTCGATCAACCGGTCGTTGTCGCGTTGGTGCAGGCCGATCGACGGCTCGTCGAGCACATACATCACGCCGGTTAGGCCGGAACCGATCTGCGACGCCAGACGGATCCGCTGCGACTCGCCACCCGACAACGTTTCTGCCGAGCGATCGAGCGACAGATAATCGAGCCCGACGTTGACTAGAAAACGCAAGCGAGAGCCGATTTCCTTGACGATCTTGCTGGCGATTTCCTTTTTCGACCCCGTGAAGTCGAGCCGCTCGAAGTATTCAAATGCTTCACGCAGCGGTGCCGCCGCAATCTGATAGATGCCGCGCCGATCGGCCCCTTCGCCGATGAATACGTTGCGCGCCTCGCGCCGCAGCCGTGTTCCCTCGCAAACTGGGCATGGGCGGCGGCTGCGCAGCTTCCCGAGCTCTTCACGCACGACCGACGAATCGGTTTCGCGGAAGCGCCTCTGCAGATTCGGGATGACGCCCTCGAATGGGTGCCGTCGCATCATCTTGCGGCCGCGTTCGTTGGTGTACGCAAACGCAATCTCCGTCTCGCCCGAACCGTTGAGAACGACGTCGCGTGGACCCTCCGGAAGCTCACCAAATGGCGCCTCGATGTCGAACCCGTAATGCTGCGCAAGCGTGGCGAGCATTTGGAAGTAGTACTGATTGCGCGCGTCCCAGCCCTTGATCGCACCGCTTGCGAGCGACAGTTCTGGGTGCGCGACGACGCGGCTCTCATCGAAGTAATCCACCTGGCCGAGTCCGTCGCACGCTTCGCAAGCGCCCATCGGATTGTTGAAGGAAAACAATCTCGGTTCGAGCTCGGACAACGAGTAGTCGCATTCGGGGCACGCGAAGCGGCTCGAGAAGAGCGTCTCTCGACCATCGTCGAGATCAAGCAGCAACGCGCGCCCATCCGCTAGTCGCAGCGCGGTTTCGAAGGATTCCGCAAGGCGCTGCTGCGCATCGGCACGTACTTTAAGGCGATCGACCACCACATCGAGTGAGTGTTTTTCGACCTTCTTCAACGGTGGCAGAGCATCGGCTTCGACGATCGCACCGTC
>JBDTQZ010000173.1:0-5219 GCA_039931935.1 Burkholderiaceae bacterium
TTGCGCCATCAACCCGACATTGGGCACGCTGCCGATGGTGGCCGGATCGAACGCGCCGTGCGCTTTGCAGTCCTGGATCACCGCATGGTACACCCCGGCATAGCAACGGTCGGGAATGACCGCCTTGGTGTCCTGCAGCTGGCCCTGCGCATTCCACATCTTGCCCGAGTCGCGGATCATGGCCGGCATCGAGGCATCGACGATCACATCGCTGGGCACGTGCAGGTTGGTAATGCCTTTGCCCGAATCGACCATCGCCAAGCCCGGCCGCTGCGCATACAACGCATCGATATCGGACTTGATCTGCGCCTGGACCTGCGCGGGAAACGCGGGCAGGCGCGAATACAGATCGCCGATGCCGTTATTCGGATTGAAGCCCGCCTGCGACAGCACCGCCGCATATTTATCAAGTACCGGCCGGTAAAACTCGCTCACCACGACGCCGAAGATGATCGGGTCGGAGACCTTCATCATCGTCGCTTTCAGGTGCAGCGAGAACAGCACATCCTGGCGTTTGGCATCGGCGATCTGCTCGGCGACGAACGCCCCCAGCGCACGCGCATGCATCACTGCCGCGTCGACAATTTCCTCCGCTTGCACCTGGATACTGGACTTGAGCACCCTGCGCTGTCCGTCGCTGCCGGCCCACTCGATGCGCAACGTGCCCGCCTGCGCAATCAGCGCGGATTGCTCGCTACCGTAGAAATCTCCGTCGGCCATATGGGCCACGTGCGACTTCGAATCCGCGCTCCACGCGCCCATGCGGTGCGGATGCTTGCGCGCGTAGTTTTTGACCGAGGCGGGCGCACGCCGATCGGAGTTGCCTTCGCGCAGCACCGGGTTGACCGCGCTGCCCATGGTGCGGTCGTAGTGGGCCTTGATCTGGCGCTGCTCGTCGTCTGCAGGTTCGGCGGGATAAGCGGGCAATGCGTAGCCCTGCTGCTGCAATTCGCCGATGGCGGCCTTGAGCTGCGGCACCGAGGCGCTGATGTTGGGCAGCTTGATGATGTTGGCCTCCGGGGTGGTGGCCAGCTTACCCAGCTCGGCCAGATCGTCGGACACCTGTTGCGCATCCGGCAGGCGGTCGGAAAACTGCGCCAGGATGCGCGCCGCCAGCGAGATGTCGCGGGTTTCCACCGCGATGCCGGCCGCGCCAGTGAACGCCTGCACGATCGGCAGCAGCGACTGCGTGGCCAGAAACGGCGCTTCGTCGGTCAGGGTGTAGATGATCGTGGGGGAAGGGGGCATGCGGGAGATGGCCGCTCGAAAAAGGAAAGTCGAAGCATTGTCGCCGCCACCGCAGCGAGCGCCAAGCACTTCAACCCGCTTATGAGTTTATTTGACCTCGAACTCGCGGGTCTGCACGGTGGCGCCGTTTTTCTGCACTTCCAGGGTGTAATTGCCCGGCGGCCAACCATCCGGTTTGGAAATGCTGAAATCGGTAACTTGCGAGCCGCCCGCGACCGACTTGGTCGTGGTGGCGACGGTCTGTCCGTCCTGGAACATCCATTTCGCGGTCAGGGTGCTGGCGATGTCGCCAGCGGAAGCAACCGAGGCGTGGATGGTGTCGGCAGTGGCGAAGTCGGTCGTCGGCGCCTCGACGCGATTGTCGTCGCCGACCGAATGACCGAGGTCGACGGTGGTGACGGTCATCGGCGTCAGTGCGGCGACAGATTGCGTGGGTATCGACGCCGCAGACGTGCCGGCCGCTCGCGCCGCCGCGGTGTTGCCGTGCTTGTTGTTGCACCCGGCCAACGCCACGCTGGCGAGGGCAGCCACCGCGAGCGCGGTTTGTAGGGTCTGGCGGTGAGTGACGGGGTATCGCATGAGCGGTGAGCTATTGCCGCAAGTCGCGGCCGGGTGCGGGCGCATCGTAACCAGGCGTCGCCCGCCAGGGATTGATATCCAGGCCGCCGCGACGCGTATAGCGCGCCTCCACCGACAAGGCCTGCGGTCGGCAGCGTGCCATCAGATCGACAAAGATCCGCTCCACGCACTGCTCGTGGAATTCGGCATGTTCGCGAAACGACACCAGATAGCGCAGCAGGCCGATGCGTCCGATCCGCGGCCCGCGGTATCCGATGCGCACGCTGGCCCAATCCGGCTGGCCGGTCACCGGGCAGTTGGATTTGAGCAGGTCCGAGCGCAGGACCTCGCTAGCGTCGTCTCGCGCATCGCTGGCGAGATGCGTCGGATTCGGCGGACCATAATCGTCGATGTCGATCGGCGCGTCGTCCAGCGTTGCCGCTTCGATCCCGCCGTCAACGCCCGACGCGACAACGCACGCACTGCCGGTCGGCACGCCCGGCGTTGCCGTCACCGCCGCGTCCGCGGTGCGCGACAAGTCCGCGGCGACCATCGCCAACAGCGCGTCGAGATGATCGAGGCGATGCGAAGCAAATGAAGCCAGATACAGCTTGAGCGACTTCGACTCGATCAGGTGCGGCGAGGACGCCGGTACCGTGATCGTAGCGGTGGCGACCTTCGGTTTTCCGCGCAAATCCAGCCACGACAGCTCGTAAGCATGCCAGCGGTCGAAACCGGAAAAAGGCAGGGTCGCGGCGCGCACACCCAGCGCCTCGCGCCCCGGCGATCTGGGCATCGCGAACAGCACGGTTGGATCGTACCCGCGCGGATAAGCGACCTCGCGTCCGAGCGGAGATTGCTTCGACATGACCCGAATTCTACCCGGCGCTCCCTAGCAGGGGATATCGCGCAAGCGCAAAGCCATGACGCGACGGCGATAAAACAGCTGCACATCGCCCGCCTTGGCTGCTGGCATCCGCTCGGACACCAGCCCGCGAATCTGGACTTCTTCGCTATCCATCTGTATCTCCGTAATAACTGGCGTCAAACGCTTGAGTTCAGCGGGCACCGAAGGCGGTCCGCTGGATCAAAGACTTAGGCGACATCTTCATGAATACAAAGATAGTTTCCCTCAGTGTCCTTGAACCAGGCAGCTTTTTCAGAGCCTAGGACGCATACGTGGTTGACAGTTTTCAGTCCGGGAAAGTCATAATCTTCGAAAACTACGCCGGCCTTCTTGAGTGTTGTTATGGCCGAGTCGATTTCATCCACTTGAAAACTGATTGCCGTGTGGTCAGCTTTGGTTCCACCTTCCTTTGGGAAAAGAGCGATGACTGCACCGCCGGCACATACATAGACAAACTTGCCATCGGGCTTCATCCCCGCAGGTTTCAGGCCTAACTTATTCTCGTAGAAATCCCTTGCGCGTTTCATATCAATAACGGGCAAAATTGTTGTCACTGGCGCGGTTGATAACATGATTTTTCTCTTCTTCGGTTGACCTGGGAAATAGCGCGCAAACGTCACCGCGTGGAAATTGTCTTAACGATATGGTGTTTGAGCTTTGAATGAATTGTTAGACCGCGGGCCCGCCAAGCAACCAGCGCGACAACCGCAGCCAAGGTGCGCTACGAAATGTTAGACCTCACCGTTGTGGTCTTGTTGCATCTCCGGGGTGTCCTTGCAGATTACACAGTGTTGGCCGCGCCTGGCTTGAAAGAACCTGGCGACGGTGAAAACGAGTGCGGACAGCGTGCTCAAAATTGCCGCTTGCGTTGCGGAATAAGTGACGTCATGGCCCTTGAGAAGCTGGGCGACACAGATGATTGCGAACGCCCCAACAAGGACAGTAAGAAAGCGCCTTACCCAGAATCCAGTGCTCAAGAAATTCTCCGAGAAAGGCCTAACGCCCGAGTTAAGGAGACCGTAATCGGGACGATTGCAGTTCCCCTTGAATGAATAGTTAGGGCTACTGTGTGGAAGATCTAGATCGAATGTCCTCGATTCCATGACAGATTGTTGGCGACACAGCGAATTTTACGGACAGTTATCCGAATGCGTATCTGCAAAGTTAACGATCTTCCACGCTGTGCCTTCCTTATATAGCTGGAAGGTTTCGGTGCCGCAGTGCACTGGTGCGTGAGCAACGCCATCTTCGGTGTAATGCACGGTAAATTTGTATTTCGACCAGACGATGGCCATCGGTCCGTCGATGTGCACTTGAGGGTCAATCAGCTGATCATCCCACGCGCCTTTCTGGATCTTTGGCATTGTTCCGATTAGCGTAGCCCGCTCCTCCACCGCGAAGCCCCACGCACCGTCTTGCAAATGCAAGGTGACTTCACGAAAATCCTTGTGTAGCACGGATTCAAGCTTCGCGGCATCGGCCTCGCGCCAGCCGTCCAATAGTGTCTGAACTGTGGCGAGTACAGACTTCGTGTCCGGGTCGGACTGACAAAGCGCTTTTTCTGGTAAGGCACACGCGGCGAGGACGCAGGCAATTAGTGTTCCAGCACGTTTGGACATGGCGGTGCTCCTGTTGTGTCGCCTAACGTTTGAGTTAAACGGCTGCGGAAGGCAGTCCGCTTGAACGAAGGGTTAGGCGTCAATCTTCGTTGCAGATCCAAAGCTCGGCCTCGGCCAGAACCCGCACTAAGCCCTCTTGCCTAAAAACGGAGCTTGCCCAAGCCCGCGGACAGCCAGTCTGTCGTGGTGGGCCGCACTCACAAGCTGTTGCTAAACACCTTGCCGAGTCAGAACCTACAGTAGTGGCCAGGAGCGGGAAGCTCGCTGCGGAAAACGCCTCCGACCGGCGCGATGATCACGCTCACGTCTTGAGCTGGCTCCCCGGTCTCGTTCCGCCCCATGTGACCGTGCCCCGTATCTTGGTACCCCTGACCTGCCGAAACGATATGGGGTGTGCAGGTCGGATCGTCAGATTCGTAGAACGTTATCTGTCCTTTCGTGACCGTGATGAAGACGGGGCCAGGGTGGCTATGCCATCCCGTTGTGGACCCGGGAGCGAAGTCGTGTTGTCGCACGATGATGTCGATCGGTGTCTCGGCCCTTGCCTCGAAATCTACCGACCCCTTTGCGTGAGGCCTCACCTTGAAGGCGTCGTATGTTCCACGTGCGAGAACGGTCGGCGTCACCCCGGAAGGCGGCGACGCCATCGCGATGGAGACGACGGCAACAAGCCCAACGATCAAGCTCACAACTGCCAAACCGATTGTAATTCTGCCTTTTGACTTTGTCATTTGATGCGGTCCTTTGAAAGTGCCGCGTAGAGTGAGTCCTTACAAATCGGAGGATGATGCAGGCTACACCTGCAGACGACACAAATACCGTTGATTGCCCGACACAAGCTCTCAAGTGCGCATTCCATTGTCTTGACGCCTAGCGCCATGTTAAGC
>JBDTQZ010000174.1:0-5218 GCA_039931935.1 Burkholderiaceae bacterium
TCGCCTGGTAGACCTTCTCCCCCCGTGCGGCAAGCTCGGCTTGTGTCCACACCTTTGTTGGGTCGTCGGCGAGCGCGGCTATTGCCTGC
This sequence comes from Burkholderiaceae bacterium, assembly GCA_039931935.1. GTDB lineage: Bacteria > Pseudomonadota > Gammaproteobacteria > Burkholderiales > Burkholderiaceae_F > JACCZX01. The sequence goes on from JBDTQZ010000174.1 coordinate 90, forward strand.
TTGCGACTCGCCACCCACTTCGTGTAGTCCTCGGCCGAAACCACCTGCACTGCGATCGGCATGAAGGCGTGATCCTTTCCGCACAGCTCGTAACAACGGCCGTAGAACGTTCCGATTTGCTCGGCACGAAACCAAGCGTCGCGCGTAAAACCTGGAATCGCATCCTGCTTGACACCGAGCGCGGGCACGGCCCACGCATGAATCACGTCGTTTGCGGTGGTGATAATGCGAACCTTTCGATTGACCGGCACGACCAAGGGCTCGGTCACTTCGCTTAAGTAGTTCGCCGTCTTGGGTTCGTTGCCCTCGATCTGCGCGCGAGGCGTTGCGAGCCGTGAGAGGAATCCAATGCCCTCGCCTTCACCGCGGATGTAGTCGTATCCCCACTGCCACTGGTAGCCGGTCACCTTGACGGTCAAGTCAGCGTTACTCGTGTCCTTCATAGCTACGACCGTGCGCGTTGCAGGCAGTGCCATCAAGATGATGATGATGAACGGGATCACGGTCCACACAATCTCGACCATCGTGTTCTCGTGCCAATTCGCCGCGACTGCGCCTCTCGATTTCCGGTGCTTCCAGATCGAGTAAAACATCACGCCAAAAACGAGGACGAAAATGGCGCCGCAGATGATCAGCATGAAATCATGCAGCGAGTAAATGTCTTCCGCCAGCTTGGTTGCCGGCGGCGGCAGGTTGTAGCGGCTCTGGATCGCCGCAAAGGTGTTGCCCGCAATGACGAGAAGCGCTGCGGGCGCAATACGGCGCCCGCTACCCAGGACTGCATGGCCAAATTTCATTACCGGTTCATCGCCATTGTTTTGTGCTGCATCCACTTGCGACCGCGTCACAGTGCTCCACCACGCGCCCGCAGCAGCGCGCCGTTGACTTCGCGCCCGAGCATCAGGCGCCTCTGGTCGAGTAAATATCGCCCCAGCTCAAGCCTGGTTGCCGGTGCTAACAGGAAAACGCGCACGCGCTGGCCCCATCTGCGGCCGTGCGTCTCAACCTGTACATGCGATACGCGCGGATCAAACTCCCACCGATGGGTATGCGCACCCTCGACCTGCTCAACCGATAGGACTTGTGGCTCGATCGCGATGCGTTCGAAATCGGCCGCGTGCCGTCCGTAGCAGAAAAACGCAGCGCCTACCGCAATGAACTCGAGACCCACGAAGGGAAGCACCATCCATAACCCGAAAGCGGCAAAGCCCAGACCGAACGCAAAAGAAACGGCGACCAACGACCCAAATACCACGGCCAGCTGACGCGGGCCAGCCGAGCAATTTCGCTTGATCAACCAGGTGTTTGCTTCGGCACTTGTGGCAGACATTTGGCGGCGAATTATATTGGATGCGCTCCTCGTGTACGCGACCGCTGCGCGGTCGCACGTGCACTCGTCGCGATTGGTTAGTGAGCCGGGCTTCGGGCGGCCGCGCGCCCGGCTCAAGTACAAAAGGCAATGGAGTCCGAGCCTTTCTCACTACGCCGCAGCTACTTTGGCGGAATTCTCAGGTTCTGCCCCGGATAAATCTTGTCCGGGTGCGTCAGCATCGGCTTGTTCGCCTCGAAAATCTTCTGGTACGCGTTAGCGTCGCCGTAGAACTCCTTCGCAATCTTGGACAGCGTGTCGCCTTTGACTACGGTGTAGTACTTCGATTCGGGCTGCGACAAGTCGACCGTCATGTTGTCGTCGACGGCGCCAATACCGTGCACGTTGCCAGTAGCTAGAATTATTTTTTCCTTGGTGGCCTGATCCTTGACGATCCCGAAGACCTTGGCAGTCGCCTTCGCGCCGTCGTAGGTCACCGTGAGACCGGTCGCTGTCAGCCCCATCGATTTAATGTAATTCTCGATCGCTGTAGCTGCTTCCCGATTGGCGGCGTCGATCGCCGCTGGATCTGCCGTTACAGCCCCACTTTGGGCTGCTTGTGCTTTATTGCCGAAGAGTTTTTCGCCGGCTTCCTTGAAAAACGAAATGATTGACATCGAATACTCCCTTGGTTGAATGCACTTCAGTGACTAACTTTGCTCATGTTGCCGAGCTTATTTAGCTCGGTTGCGACTCGCCAACTCGGCGCGAAGCGTCTCGAGCGTGATCGCCGTTATCCCGGCTGCTTTTGCGGGCATCGGCTTCCACGCATGACCATAGGCCACTTCAAAGGTTAGTCGAAGCCGCCCGTCCTCACCGCGTTGCGCTTCCAGTGCCCGAAGCATTTGGCGCGCCTGCCGGCCGGAAGGCAGCGATTGCGCGCGATCGTCGCGCGGATTACCGCCCAAAGCGCGCACTTCGCGTAACAACTCCTCAGGCGACGCGTAGGTCAGCGTGATGATCTCCGCATCCATCACCGGGGTCGCAAAACCGCTTGCGACCATCATGTCGCCGAAGTCGTGCATGTCGACGAACGGCATTGCACGCGAATTGGGAAGGGCGTGCGCGGCGGCAGCACGCAGTTCCTTCAGAGTGTCCGGACCGAAGCAACTGAACATCAGCAGGCCGTCGGTCTTGAGCACCCGCTTCCACTCGGGAAACACGACATGCGGTTCCGGATGCCAATGCAGCATTAAATTCGAAAATACGAGGTCGATACTGTCATCGGGAATTGGCAATCGGCCGGCGTCGCCTACCACGCGGTGCGACCAGGCACCGCGCAACCAGCGACGAGCCCGTGTAGGCATCGGATCGGCCGCGCCGGTTTTCAACATGCGCTCCGAAATGTCGAGGCCGATCCAGTCGGCTTGCGGGTACTGCGTCATCAGCGGCGCACGCGTCTCGGCTGCGCCGCAACCTAAATCCAAGATGCGGCGCGGCGCGAGCCTCATGTATTGCAGTCGCTCAATGAGTCGCTTGCCCACTTCTCGCGGCAATGCCGCCCGTTCGCCGAAACGTTCAGCGCGAGCATCAAACTGACGCCGAACGGTGGCTACGCGTGCCGGAATTCGCGGCGGCGCGACCATCGTCGGCGTTAATTCGGAGGAGCCTGGGCCGAGCGGCATCGTCGATCGAGTATATGCAGCTATCCTCATCGGTCCCATGTTGCGTTCTCTGGCGTACCGGCTGCTACCTCCGCCCTGTGTCGTGTGCGGACTTGAACCCGGCGCACCGTCGACTTCAATCTGCCAGCACTGCGAAACCGACTTTTTTGCCTTGGAAACCGCGCGTTGCGAGCGCTGCGCGCTGCGCCTACCGGGCGCCAATTCCGGCGCGCCGCGCGTCTGCGGGCGCTGCCTGGCCGAGATGCCGCACTTCGATACAACGATCACGCTGGCCGACTACGTTTCGCCGGTCGACGGAATGGTCATGGCGCTGAAGTTCACCGCCCGTTTGGACCTCGCGCAATTTTTCGGACAACTGTTGGCGAGTCGATTGTCAGCGCTGTCGACCTCCACGAAAGATAGCGTCGTCATCCCAGTGCCGCTCGCGTTCGAGCGCACACGGCAGCGCGGATTCAATCAATCGCACCACATAGCTCGCGCTTTTGCAGCGGCAGCCGGACTCCGTTTCCTTACGGACCGACTGCTGCGCATCCGGCACACGGCGCCACAACAGACTCTCGCGCTGAATGAGCGGCGGCGCAATGTTCGCGGCGCGTTTGCCGTCGAAGGAAGCGTCAGCGGCCAGCACGTTTTCGTCGTTGATGACGTGATGACTACCGGCAGCACGCTCAATGAAGTAGCGCATGTGCTCAAACAGGCCGGCGCGTCGCAGGTTAACAACCTGATCGTCGCGCGAACTCCGTAGCACGATGTTCAACATCGTCCTGGTCGAGCCGGAAATCCCACCCAATACCGGCAACGTCATCCGGCTCGCAGCCAACACCGGCGCCCGGTTGCACCTCGTTTCACCGCTGGGCTTTGACCTCGACGATAGGCAACTGCGGCGCGCGGGGTTGGACTATCACGAATTCGCGGCGGTCAAATTGCACGCAAGCTTCGATGCGCTAATTGCGAACGAGAAGCCACCGGTCGAGCGCACCTTTGCGTTGACGACGCGGGCCGTGCGTCTGATCGGAGACGTTGAATTCAAGCCAAACGATTGGTTCGTCTTCGGCAACGAAACCGCCGGGCTCTCCGACGGCATTCGTCAACGATTTGAGTCCATTCAAAGAATCCGGCTGCCGATGCGTCCTGGCAACCGCAGCCTAAATCTTTCGAACGCTGTCGCTGTGGTGATCTTCGAAGCGTGGCGTCAGGCGAACTATTCAGGCGGCAGCTGACGCGTCGCTAACCCAGAGAGATGTTGTTGGAAGCCGAAAGCGTCGTGCCCAACTTGACCAAATCGGCAACTAATAGAGCCAGCAAGCGCGTCGGCGTGTGCTCGACACGCAGTAGATCTCGATGCTCGCGTCTGATCAGGCCTTCGTTCGCTGCGTGCTCCAAGAACTGCAGCAGCGAATCAAAGTAGCCCTCGACGTTCAGAAGCCCGACCGGTTTGTCCTGCAGCCGCAGTTGCAGCCACGTCAACATTTCAAACATTTCTTCGATCGTGCCGAAGCCGCCAGGCAGCACGATAAAAGCATCGCTTCGCAGCGCCATCGTTTGCTTGCGCGTGTGCATCGAATCGACGACGATCAGCTCGGTCAATCCCTGGTGAGCCACCTCGGGACGCATCAAGTGTTCGGGAATGACGCCAACCACGCGACCGCCGTGCGTGAGCGCTTCGTCCGCGAGCGCGCCCATTAACCCGACATGCCCACCGCCGTATACAAGCTCGATACCGCTCTGTGCCAGCAAGCGTGCCGTGGCGCGCGCCGCCGTTACATACCCTTCCCGCAGGCCCGGCTGCGAGCCGCAGAACACGCATACGGCGCGCGGCGTCACGACAATTGCACTTCGACCTTAGGCTCGCGCGCCAGCAGCGCATACAGCGCCTCCGACGGCGTCAAAGCACCATCGAGCACAGCGCACACGGCCTCGGTAATCGGCATGTCGACGCCGGACTGCCGGGCGCACGCCAACACAGCGTGCGCCGACCGCACGCCTTCGGCCACGTGACCCAGATCCGCAACCGCGGCTTCCATCGTCGCGCCACGTCCAAGCGCGAGGCCCACCTTGCGATTGCGTGAAAGATCGCCGGTAGCCGTCAGAATCAAATCACCCATACCGGTCAGGCCCCTAAACGTCTCGGCGCG
>JBDTQZ010000175.1:0-5217 GCA_039931935.1 Burkholderiaceae bacterium
TACAGCGCACAGCGCTGTATTTGATCTCGACCGGTCCGAAGCATGCGGATCGCATCCTGGGGGCATTGGCATTCGCCGGCCAATGGGTTTGGCGCTGGAAAGATCGGATCGATCGCGACTACATTGCCAAGTTGCGTCGTCCAATAAACTAACGAAGCTTTGACAGCCATGCGCACACTTGCGATCCTCGCCTTCGTCTTCCTCATCCTGCCACTGCTCCTACTTGCGGCGGGGCAGTTTGGACTGTTTAAAGGTCGCCAGCCGACTGAGCCGGGATTGCACGAAGGCAAGCTGAAACCACCGTCGCGCACGCAGAACAGTGTCAGCAGTCAAGCCGCGCTATGGCCAGAGGCCGAATACGCTGTCGAGTACGCCAAGATCGATCCGATCGCGTTCACTCAAGACTCCGCTCTCGCGATGAATCGATTGCGCGACGTCCTGGCGGGCTGGCCCGGTGCGCGCATCATCGAGAACACCCCCGAGTATCTATCGGTGCAGTTCGAGACGCGCTGGCTGCGATTTGTCGACGACGCGGAGTTTTTGCTTGACCCGACCGCGCGAGTCATTCACGTGCGCTCGGCGTCGCGGCTTGGCCGCAAGGACTTTGGCGCCAATCGCAAGCGAATCGAAGCGATTCGCCAACGAGCTGACCTAAGATAGGGGTCGCGCGCCAGCGAGTGTTACGCGGTGCGTGCGCTGCGCGCAAACGACGGTGGCCTGCGATGCATCGATGCACGCTCGTACGCATGCGCCAATTTGAGCAGCGTCGATTCGCTCCACGCCGGTCCAACGATCGAAAGTCCCACCGGCAGGCCGCGGATCGCACCCATGGGCACGGTGATGTGCGGGTATCCGGCAATGGCCGCCATTGACGAGAAGCCCCCCGTTGAGTAGTCCCCATTGATCAGGTCGGTCAACCAGGCCGGTCCGCCGCTTGGGGCAATCAAAGCGTCTAGCTGGTGCTCCGATACCGCCTTGTCGATCCCGTCTTCTCGTGTGGCTCTTCTCGCCTTTGTCAGGGCGTCGCGATACACCGCGCCGTCTAGTCCGCCACGCGACTCGGCCATCGTTAGTAGCTCCTGCCCGAAATGCGGCATCTCTTGTGCTCGGTGCCGCCCGTTGAATTCGATCAACTCTGCGAGGTTCTTGATCGGCGCCTCCAACGCGAACTCAGCGAGATACGCGTTCAGTCCGGCCTTGAACTCGTGCAACAGCACCTCGAACTCGGCGTCGCCGTAGCTTGCGCGTGGCGGCAAGCTGATCGGATCGATGATTTCAGCGCCGCGCGACTTCATCGTCTGCAGCGCATCACCGAAAATCTGCCTCACACGGTCGTTGCCGACGACATAGCCACGCGCCACGCCGATACGTGCACCACGCAATCCATCGTCACTCGGCGAAAAGTCGATATGCACTTTTGCGTCGGTGGTGGCGACGTCGCGCGCATCCGGGCCGGCGATGACGGCGAGTACTGCCGCCGCGTCAGCCACCGTGCGCGTCATCGGACCGGCGGTATCCATCGAGTGCGCGATCGGCACGATGCCGTCGCGACTGACCAGGCCGACCGTGGGCTTCACTCCCACCAAGCCGTTGCGCGATGCAGGCGAGACGATCTAGCCATCGGTTTCGGTGCCGATCGCGGCGACCACCAGATTCGCTGCCACTGCCGCGCCGCTGCCCGAGCTTGAGCCGCTGGTGTTGCGATCGAGCGCATAAGGATTACGCGTCAACCCGCCACGGCCGCTCCACCCGCTGGTCGAGCGTGTCGAGCGGAAGTTCGCCCATTCGCTCAGATTAGTCTTGCCGAGAATAATTGCGCCAGCGGCACGCAACCGGGTGACAAGCGCTGCATCGCGCGGCGACTTTGCACCCATTAACGCGAGCGATCCGGCCGTGGTCTGCATGCGATCAGCGGTGGCGATGTTGTCTTTCAGCAGGATCGGGACGCCATGCAGCGGTCCGCGCGCATGGCCAGCTTTGCGCTCGCGGTCCAACTCGCCTGCGATCTTCAGCGCGTCCGGGTTCATCTCAATCACCGAATTCAGCTTCGGGCCAGCGCGGTCGATTGTTTTAATGCGCCGCTGATATGCGACGACCAAAGCCCGCGCAGTAAGCCTGCCAGACGCCATTTGCTGCTGCACTTGAGCGATCGTTATCTCGCCGTAGGCAAACGGGTCAGCGGCACGGGACGATGCACTAGCCACGGTTAGAGCTCCAGCGCCGGTCGTCACAAGAAATTGGCGCCGCAACATCGCTTCATATCACCGTTTCTGCAAGCGGCGACGGCAGCGTTTTGGCAAGCATCGCCTGCAGCTTCTTGCGCACCATGTCGATATGGGCGCGGAGTGCGTACAGCTCATCGGCATGCGACAACGGAACGCTGATCTGCTCGACCCGATGCTCGAGCTGGTCGAGCCGAGGCAGCAGTTCGCCAGGCCGCGCATTCGTTGCGTTGGCGGCCTCTTCGATTTCGCGTAACTGCCGATACCAGCGAAACACGCGCGACCGAATTCGGAATTCGTACATTGGCGGCACGATTCGGGACAGCGGAATCAGTATGACGATGATCGATGCCAGCACCACCCACATGCGATCGATCAGGTTCGCCATCCAAAACGGCAGGTAGCGCTGTAACAGAGGCGGCCCGTCCCGATAAAACCTTGCCGCTTCCGCGGCAAGCGGAAACTCGTTTGCACCCCCGTTGGGAAATTCTCCGGCGGGACCGAACCAGGAACTCTCACCATGGATGCGCTGAGCTGCCTGAACAAACAATTGAATCAGTGCCGGATGAAAGCGATCGGTTGTCACCATGCTGGCAGTCGCTCCTACGAGGCGTACGTCGAGCGGCGGCACGTCCTGTGCCAGATCGACGGTGCCGCGCGGCATTGTGACGCTCCTGAGAAATTCGAAGCGCCGCGCATACGCTTCAGCTTGCGGAAACTCGAGCAGTCGGATGCCGGGCGTCTGCAACAACATGCGCACGAACGCCGACTCGGGGGCCGATACGAACGCCAGCGCATCGATCTCGCCACCCAGCAGCGCTACCACTGCAGGAGTCGGCGGCAACCGCTGCAGCTTCATCTGCGCCGGATCGATCTTGTTCGCGTTCAGCAATTTGTCGATCAAATTGGCAGCACCACTGCCCGGCTCGCCAATGTTCAAGCTCAGCGGGACGATCTGCTGCAGTCGATCGAGCGTGCCATCTGACACCGTGCGTTGTGCAGCTTCGGTGCGATAGAACAGCCACACGGGTTCCACAAACAAATTGCCCAGTGAAAACAGCGGCCGCCCGCTCTTGTCCTCATCCACGGCGTAAATCGCATCACCAGCACCGCTTTGCATGAACGCGATGTCGACACCCGAGTTGGGATCGCGCAGCAGCCTGCGGTTTTCAGCAGCGCCCGCCGTCGTGCGCAGCTCGACCTTGATACCGTGTCGGGCGAGCTCGGCCGCATAGCGCTTGCCGAACTCCGCATACGCGCCCTGCTCGGCGCCGGTGGCCAGCACGACCGTGCGCGGCGGCGTCGGATCGAGGATCAGATAGGCAAGCCATAGCAACACCAGCGTCAGCAGCACGAACGGGCCGGCGCTGATCGCCAGTTCGCGCAAAGACACCAGTGACATCTGTGGCCGCTGCATGCGCAGGATTATGCCGCCGCCGAGACCCTCGATCTGTCCATTCGCTTCATAATTCGTTACGTTTTCGCCGGAGGCCTACATGCGTTTTGAAAACAACCCCGAAGGACTTCGACTGCCGATCAAGCTCGATACCGCAACCAACGGCGAGTACATGCCGATCCCGCTGGCGTCGACTCATCACCGTGCACGCCACTTGGCATTCGAGTCGGCCACGGTGAATGCAAAGCGGCTGGGGATCGATCGCCGCAGTTTTCTGGTCTCCGCATGCGGGGCCGCCTCGTCGCTGCTGGCGATGAACGATGCTTACGCATCGAGCGGCGCGCACGGCGGTTTTTTTCAGATCGAACGTGAAGCGGCGCTCGATCTGCAGCTGGCACGCTCGTCAGTCGACGGCAACGAATTTATTTTCGACGTGCAAGGCCACTTTGTGAATCCGACCGGCGCATGGCTAAAGCGCCTGCCACCCGGCGCGAAGCCGATGCAAGGCTTTGCCTCGTCGGCGCGCTGCGAACCGCACAAAGGACCGGGCGAGTTCGACTATCTGCGCTGTATCGGGCCGGACCAGTTCGTCAAGGATGTCTTCATGGATTCGGACACCGATCTTATGGTGCTGTCGTTCGTGCCATCAACTCGGGAGGGCGAACCGTTGACGATCGAGGAAGCAGAGGCGACTACGCGCATCGTCGAGCAGCTGAACGGCACGCATCGCTTACTGGTTCACGGGCGCGTTAATCCGAATCAGCCCGGCGATCTGGAAGCCATGGACGAGCTCGCGTCGCGCCACAAAATCTCGGCGTGGAAGACGTACACGCAGTGGGGGCCTGATGGCACGGGCGGGTTCTTCATGGACGACGACGCCGGCATTCGCTTGATCGAAAAGGCGCGCAAGCTCGGCATCCGCAACATCGCGATTCACAAAGGTCTCGCCTTTGGTCCGAAGTCGTACGAGCACTCGACGTGCGTCGACATAGGCCGTGTGGCGAAGCGTTATCCCGACGTCAACTTCTTGATCTATCACTCGGGATTCGTGGCGAACAAGGCGGAGGGTGCGTATGACCCGAAGCGTACCGATGGCATTGACGCGTTGGTGACAAGCCTGCTGCAGAACGGCATCAAGCCCGGGTCTAACGTGTATCCCGAGCTCGGTTCCACCTGGCGCCTCGCGATGCGCGACCCGGACACTGCAGCGCACACGATAGGGAAGCTCGTTAAATACTGCGGCGAGAACAACGTGCTGTGGGGCACCGATTCAATTTGGTATGGCTCGCCACAGGATCAGATCCAGGCGTTCCGCACGTTCCAGATCGCACCCAGTCTGCGCGACAAATACGGCTATCCGGAGATCACGCCGGCGCTGCGCGCAAAAATTTTCGGATCAAACGCGCTGAAGATCTATCCGGTCGCGCCCGAGATCGTCAAGAAGCACGTACGGCAGGACAAAGTAGCGCTGCAGCGTCAGGAATATCGCGAGCGGGCCGATCCGGCATTCGTCACCTATGGGCCGAAGACGCGTCGAGAGTTTTTGAATCTGCTGACGTGGAGCTAGCAGGGTTAGCGGCACCTTGTCGCCGCGACGGC
>JBDTQZ010000176.1:0-5215 GCA_039931935.1 Burkholderiaceae bacterium
ACCGGCATTGCCAGCAAATCTGACAAACGGCAAGTGCCCGTAACCGGCAATACATGCAAAGATCATTCCAGGCTCTAGCGGACCTATGGCACTGACACAACTTTGGGCCTCGCCGTTTGGGCTCGCAGGGATTGTTTTTGCACTGCTCGGTGCGCTGCTCTTGTTGTCGGGCATCGGTGCGCTGATTCGCCTGCGCCCATTTCGATTCATTTCGCGAACGATATTCGGCTTGTTGCTACTGGCGGTGGGCGCCTTGGCGGCGATGATCGCGATCGGCACGCACGGTTACACAGCATTGACTCACGAAGAAGTTGCGGCAACCTTGCTGGTGCAGCCAACAGGGCCGCAAAGGTTCTCGGCGACAGTGCGCTATCCCGATTTGCGCGAAGTCAAGTTCGAACTTGCGGGTGATGAGGTCTACGTCGATGCGCAGATCCTCAAATGGAAACCGATCGCCAACATGGTCGGACTGCACACCGCTTATGAGCTCGATCGCATTGCCGGGCGGTACCGCTCGATCGAGCACGAGCAGTCCGCTACGCGCACCGTATTCTCGCTGTCGCGCGACAAACCGCTTGATCTGTTTGATCTGCGGCGGCGTTATATATTCCTTGCACCGCTGCTCGATGCGGAATATGGGTCTGCCAGCTACGTTGCCGTGTCACGCCCCGCCGAGCTCGAGCTGCGGGTCTCGACGACAGGCTTATTGATGCGCGAGATAAAGCCTGCAGCGCAATAGCGCGACGCACCTTGCAATTAACTTGCGGCAACATTGATGAGCCCTTGTCTGGCGGTAATGTGCAAGCTGCCCCAGCGCGGCAAGGTCAAGACCCGGATCGCGGCCACGCTCGGTGATGATTCAGCGGTCGAAATGTATCGATGCGCATTGGCCGACACGCTCGCATTGGCGTCATCGATCAATGATGTGATACATGTGCTGAGCTACGCGCCGCCGACTGATGAGGGTCAGCGTTATTTCAAGCGAGCAGGGGCGTCATTCGCGCTGATTCCGCAACCTGGCGCCACATTGAGTGAGCGGATCAGCGGCACGCTGGACCTGTTGTTGAAAAATTACAGTCCCGTCGTGCTGATTGGCAGCGACAGCCCGGACTTGCCGCCCGAGCTCATCACGCGCGCATTTGAGGTGCTTCACGGCAGCGCTGACGTGGTACTCGGCCCCGCCACTGACGGCGGCTATTACTTGATCGGTCTGCGTGCGATGCATCCGATCTTGTTCGAGCGTATCGCTTGGAGCACTGCGATCGTTGCGCAGCAGACGCAGGAGCGCGCAGGCGAGGCCGAGCTGCAAATGGTGGGCCTGCCCTGCTGGCACGATCTTGATACTGTCGCGGACCTAAGTGCGTTGGTGGCGCCGGGGGCGCCGCTGACGCGCGCGTTTGTCGCAACCTTGAAGGCAAAGGAGGCCAATGAAAACGAAAGCGGCGGTTGCGTGGAAGGCTGGTGAACCCTTGAGCATCGAAACGGTGGACCTGGATCCACCGCGCTCCGGTGAGGTACTGGTTGAGGTCAAGGCCACCGGTATTTGCCATACCGATTACTACACGTTATCCGGGGCTGACCCCGAAGGAATCTTTCCGTCGATACTCGGGCACGAAGGTGCAGGGGTTGTGCTTGAAGTGGGTGCGGGCGTGACGACGCTGAAGACTGGTGATCACGTTATTCCCCTCTACACGCCCGAGTGCCGGCAGTGCAAGTTCTGTCTGTCGCGCAAAACGAACCTGTGTCAGGCGATTCGTTCGACACAGGGACGCGGCTTGATGCCTGACGGCACGTCCCGGTTTTCAATCGACGGCAAACCGATCCTGCACTACATGGGAACGTCGACGTTCGCCAATCACACCGTGGTGCCCGCGATAGCGCTCGCGAAGATTCGCGAGGATGCACCGTTCGATAAGGTTTGCTACATCGGGTGCGGGGTCACGACCGGCGTCGGTGCGGTGCTTTTCACGGCAAAGGTGGAGGCGGGAGCCAATGTCGTCGTATTCGGGCTCGGCGGCATCGGCTTGAACGTTATTCAAGGCGCGAAGATGGTCGGCGCCGACCGCATCATTGGCATCGATACCAATCCTGCGCGCGAGGCACTCGGCCGCAAGTTCGGCATGACGCACTTCATCGATCCAAAGAAAGTTGAAAACGTTGTCGACGCGATCGTGCAGTTGACCGACGGCGGCGCCGACTACAGCTTCGAATGCATCGGCAACGTGGCGACGATGCGCCAGGCGCTTGAGTGCTGCCACAAGGGGTGGGGCCAAAGCATCATCATCGGCGTGGCCGCTGCGGGCCAGGAGATCAACACCCGACCGTTTCAACTGGTGACCGGGCGCGTATGGAAAGGCACCGCATTCGGCGGAGCGCGCGGGCGCACCGATGTGCCGCGCATCGTCGACTGGTACATGGAAGGCAAGCTGAACATTGACGATCTGATTACGCACCATCTACCTCTCGAACGCATCAACGAAGGTTTCGAGCTGATGAAACGCGGCGAATCGATTCGCAGCGTTGTTGAGTTCTAGCTGCGAAATTCTGAAGTGGCGCAGCTTGAACTGCTGGGCGAGCACGGTTGTTTTGGTGGCCGTCAGTTTTTCTATCGGCACTCGTCGAAGGAGATTGGATTGCCGATGCGGTTTGCGCTGTTCATTCCACCGCGCGCGTCGGGCGCAGGATTGCCGATGCTGATGTTTCTCGCTGGGCTGACGTGCACGGAAGAAACATTCACGATGAAGGCAGGTGCGCAGCGAATGGCGGCCCAGCTCGGCATTGCGCTCCTGATGCCAGACACGAGTCCGCGCGGCGCCGGCGTGCCAGGTGAGGCTGAATCGTGGGATTTCGGAGCGGGCGCCAGTTTCTATCTTGACGCAACGCGCGAACCGTGGGCGAAGCACTGGCGCATGGAGAGCTATCTGATGAACGAGCTCCTGCCGGTTGCGGTCGGTGCCTTTTCAATCGATGTGTCGCGCATTGGTGTCTTCGGCCATTCGATGGGGGGCCATGGCGCGTTGACACTCGCATTACGGCATCGAGATCGCTTCGCGTCGGTTTCGGCGTTCGCACCGATCGCCGCTCCAATGCAGGCGCCTTGGGGCAGGAAAGCACTCAGCGGATATTTCGGCGACGACGTTGATCGCTGGGAGCGGCACGATGCGAGCGTGCTGATGAGCCGGCAACTGACGGCGCCGTTTCCGGCGGGGCTGCTGATCGACCAGGGACTGGCCGACCCATTTTTAAGCGAACAACTCTATCCGTCGACGTTCGAGGCGGTCTGTCAGAAAGTAGGCCAGCCGCTACAGCTCCGATATCACGAAGGCTATGACCACGGCTATTACTTCATTTCCAGCTTCGTTGATGATCACTTGCGCTTCCACCACGCGGCATTGAAATCGGCGTCCTAGCTGCTCAGGTTGCGGATGTACTTTGCCGCGATCTTCAGGTCTGAAACGAACTTGCCGTACTCCGCGGCGCGCGCCTCCGGGAGCACGCGCAACAGATACGCGGCGCAACGGCCTCGCTACGATTACAGCGATGCTCGAATGACTCCGACGGCGATGCCTTCGATGGCAAACGCTTCGCGCTTCAGATCGACAATGATGGGTTTGTACTCTGGATTCTCGGCGATCAGCTCCGCGCGCGCACCACGCAATTTCAAACGTTTGACGGTCACGTCGTCGCCGATGCGCGCAACGACCACCTGGCCGGAGCGTGCTTGAGGTTGACGGTGCACTGCCAGCCAATCACCGTCGAGGATACCGGCATCACGCATGCTCATGCCGCGGACCTCGAGCAGGTAGTCGGCATGTGGTCTAAAGGTTGCCGGATCCACTGCCGCCGTCGCCATCACATTCTCCTGCGCCAGAATCGGACTCCCGGCCGCAACCTTGCCGATGACTGGCAGCCCACTATCCTGCGCGGCGAGCATCAACTCGCGCACGCTGTCTTTCAAGCGAATGCCACGCGATGTCCCAGCGACCAGCTCGATGAGTCCTTTCTTCCGTAATGCCTGCAGATGCTGTTCGGCGGCATTCAACGAGCGGAACCCGAACGCCTGAGAAATTTCGTCGCGTGTCGGTGGGGCACCGCTTTCGGTCAGCGTCTGCCGAATGAATTCGAGAATCTCGGTCTGCCGCGGAGTGGGGTCGACTGCGGGAACAGGTGTGGACCGTGCGCTCATGGGTGTCTCACGAAATGAGGTACTGTTAATGTATACAGTGTACGGGCCAAAGGCAAGCAGGCCGGTTAGGTGATCTCACTGCGCGTGTTGGTTGATCAGGATCTTGTGCGATGGAGTGTGCGTGATAGACTCGTCGTCATCTAAGTTGAGTCGGCCACAGCAGCGCGAGCAGCGTGCTTTAGGGCTGACAGCGTTGCCGGATCGTCCGATTCCGCGCTCGGCTTCTTGAACTGTTCAGCCGCACGAAGCGTACGTAATCCGAATTTTCAAACACCTTTTGGTTTTACGGCGTGCGGCTCGGCGACCATTTCGGCGCGAGCTCGCAAGCCAGTGAGACGCAACGGAGACTCTCTTTTCGGAGCTGATGAATACTTCTGAGGCTAAGGTCATCGTCGAGGCGGCGCTCCTTACTGCTGAGCAGCCGCTTTCGGTTCCTGAATTGCGTCGTTTGCTGAACGACGAGCTGAATGCCGACACTCTGCGCGTACTGCTCGATCAGTTGCGTGCCGACTGGCAGGGGCGTGGGCTCGAACTCGTTGCGCTCTCATCGGGATGGCGTTTTCAAAGCGCACCCGCGATGCGCCACTATCTCGACCGCTTGAACCCGGAACGCCCGCCGAGATATTCGCGCGCCGTTCTGGAGACGCTTGCAATCATCGCGTACCGACAGCCGGTCACGCGCGGCGACATCGAAGATATACGCGGCGTAACGGTGTCCAGCTCGGTGATCAGGACTCTCGAAGAACGCGGGTGGATCGAAGTCGTCGGTCATCGTGAGGTGCCGGGGAGGCCCGCGTTATTCAGCACCACCCTGGAATTCCTGGATGACCTTGGTTTGCGTTCGCTTGCCGAGTTGCCCTCGCTACGGGAGGGTACCGGCGACGTTCCGGCGGAACTGGAGCTGCAACTGGCCGACGCGCAGTTATCCGAATCGATGTCCTCAACCGAGTTGGCACTTTCCCACACCGCTTCGCTTCCCATCTCTTGATGAGCCATTCCACTTCTCCCGACGAAGATATTCCCGCCGAG
>JBDTQZ010000177.1:0-5214 GCA_039931935.1 Burkholderiaceae bacterium
GCGATCGATCGGCACGCCTTCAATGTATTCAAGAACGAGATAAGGCTGGCCACCTACCGTAGCACTGGTAGCGACGCCCGCATCCAACAGCCGTGCGATGTTCGGATGGGTCAGACGCGCCAGCATGCTGCCCTCGCGCGCGAAGCGCTCAGCGCCGCCGCGAGCGAGCAGAGCCAGGTTCAGGAACTTGACGGCAACCTTGCCCTCATAGCGACCGTCGCTGCGGCGGCCCAGCCAAACGGCACCCATGCCGCCTTCACCGAGCGGCCGCTCGAGCGTGTAGGCGCCGATCGTGTGTCCCGCCAACGATGGCTCTTCGACTGCCGAGAACGCGGCGCCTTCGAGAAAGGGGTCACGCTCGATCGCTGTGCGCTTGCCAAGCAGGGCTTCAAGCTGCATCGCGAGGGCAGCACTTTCGCGCCGTATCTGAGCCAGCCTTTGCGCTCGCGCGTCGCCCTGCAACTCGAGCAATTCATCAAGCAACGGGCTTAGCTCGATCCACTGCGTGGCGCCAATCTCAGCCATGGGTTACTCAGCGTGCAGCGTGGCCCACGGATACAACCGCGGCGTGCAGCCCAGCAGCATTGGATCGGCGCCGACCACCCAGCCGCTGACTAGTTGCCACATGAAAGCCTCCCTGTTCGGCACCGCTCTACAACGAACTGTAAAACTCTTCCTGCGACGGCAACAGTCAAAAAAATGGGCCGGACACAGTCCGACCCACTTTTGCTCCGAGACAAGTTTATCCGCCGATCAGGCAGCGCATGCAGATGCGGAATACTGCGAGGTCGGCTTGCTTGACTTGGAAGCTCGCGACGGGAGCGGCGTCGACCGCCTGAACGGTCGAGGGTTGCGCTGTTGCGCCGGAGGTCGCCAGCAGAATCATTGATACAAACGTAAGCGCTTTCATCATCATCTCCTAACCAAGGGGCATTCACGATGAATGCCCTCCCGATTAGTAGATCGAAGTTCATCGGCAAAACACGACACGCTCAGAGCTTTGCGCTCGGTGACTCTACGCCTCTCGCCAGCGGTGGTTGAAGGCGTCGCAACTCCACCCCCACCTTCACACCACGTCTAGGGGCACAACCTACGGCGCCACGAGCGCACGCGAAAGACGACGGTCCGGATGTTCCTCATCGAGCATCATTCTCAAGTGCTCTTCCGCTTGTGCGGCATCGGCGCGCGAACCGGCGACATCACTAGCGTCGCGCTTCATGCGGGCAGACAGCAGCCACAATTGCCCAGCGCGCAGCGAATGCGGCCGACCGCCCTGCAACCGGTGCGCAATCGCAAGCGCAGTTTGAATATCGGTCAGCGCGGGCACTCGCTCGCCCAGCTGGTCGAGAGCCTCAGCGCGCAATTGCAGCGCATTGGCGAGTACGCCTCCGGCTCGCTGCGGGTCGGGAAACGCGGCAACGACCTCTTCCGCCTTGTGACGCGCCTCTTCCGGTTACCCACGAACGAGTTCGATCTTTGCGCGACGACGTAGACATGCGCTGACACGAACTCGGCGATGCGGCGCGATCGGAATCGCCTGCGACGTTATCGACGAAGAGGCCCGTCACGTAGGCTCTGCCCTCCGTCGAGTTCACCAAACTCCAACATCAAGCCATTACGTAGTCGGAACGCCCTCCTTTGCCGTCGCCGCCGCCAACTGCAGCGAGTTCTTCGGTCGTTAGCAAGCACGGTTGGGTTACCTGTTGGGTGGCTGACTGCTCTTCGTTCTCGAGTACTTGATCCTTGCGATCTTGCATGGACGGCCTCCGCCGAAGTTAGAAGTGAAGACTTCAGGTTACATCACGCGAAGCGTTAGCTCACGCGCGCGCTTCGGTGTCAGGACACTACGTCGCCTGTTCAACTGGGTCAATGTGAAGAGTGACCTTGTCGCGCTGCACCCGTTTGGGCGCGGCGTAATCGGCGTTAACGCGAGCCCTGTGCCTTTGGCCCCGCTGACTCTTAAAGGCGCGAACGGGCAAGCAGCTCACTGACCCTGGCGGCACGCACGTGGTCTGCGCCAACGCTCTGCTGAAGGCTCGCCAACGCCGCTTGCAGCGCGGCGCGCGCCTCGTCGCGACGCCCGGTCGCCAACGCAGCTTCGCCGACGACGGTCTGTGCCATACCGACATAGAGCGATCGGGCTGCATCGAACGGGATCGCGCGCGCCGCGTCGAGCGCGTCGTTTGCATCGGCCTGAGCGCCGGCCAGGTCGCCGCTGTCGATGCGCTGTCGCGCGCCTTCGGCGAACACTCGCACATGCAGGGCCGTTGGTGACTTCCGCGCCGACACCGCGATTCGGAGCGGACCCATGGCCTCCGCCGCCGCCGCGCGCTCACCGGCGAGGCGAAGTGCCATCGCCTGCGTAAGCCGCACCCGCAATCTCAAGGGGTGATCCGCAGAAAACTGCGGTGCCAGCGTTGCCTCCGCCGCCGACAGAAAGCGGCTCGCGCCACGCAGGTCAGCGCGCTCCAACTGAACCGCTCCGGCGAGCAGCTGAGCCTCGCCGAGGAGGCGCGGATTGCCTGCGCGCGTGAGACGGTCGATCGCCGCCTCGATCTGCCGCCCGGCCAGCTCGGCTCGCCCAAGTTCGAGGTTCACGTTGGCAAGGTTGATCAGCTTAACGGGGCTTGCCGGGCGCTCGGGGTCGATCAAGCGCTCGAGCTCGGCCGCGCGTTCGAGCAGCGTGACCGCGCGCAGCATGTCGCCGCCACGGATCTGCACGAGCGCGGAGTTGTTCAGGAGCAGCGCGCCCAGTGTCGTTTCCGCTAGACCGAAGCGCTGCAGTTCGTCCATCAGCGCCGCATAAGCGGTTGTGGCCTGCCGCAGTTCGCCCATCAGCGAATGCGCGTAGGCGATGCGCTCGTCGATCACAAAGCGCTGCTCGCGTGGCACGAAGCCGCCGGCCTCGACCAGGGTGCGCGCCTGTTGTGCATCGGCCAGGGCCGCCGCACCTCGTCCCTGTGTCAGCGCATGCGTGCTGCGCGACAAGAGGCAGTCGATCCTGCGGTAGTTGGCTTCGATGTCCGAGCCGGTCAGCGACTGCAGCGAGTCGTCGATCAAGCGTGCGCCTTCGGCCGGCGATTCGCGGCCGATGTGCAGGCCGAGAATGCACGACGCATGCGCGACGGGGCCGGGATCTCCCACCGCTTTGGCAACCTCGACCGCGCGCCGCGCCGTTCGCAGCGCGCCGTCGGTGTCGCCGACCGCGTAGTACTCGGAAGACAGCGCCAGCAGCAACTCGGCGCGCACTGCGTCGTCAGCACCGAATCGCCGGTCGAGCATCAGCTCCCCGCGCCTGAGCAACACGGACACCGTGACCGGTTTGCCCTGCGCTCCGCCCTCGCTTAGCACGAAGCCCAGGAACTCGCTGAATGCATGCAAGCGCTCGAGCGGCTGCAGCGCGATGTCGCGCTGAGCTTGCGCTTCTGCACGCTGGCGTTGCGCTTCCCACGCCTGCCAAGTCGTGCCGACGACGCCGACCAGCAGGGCCAATATCGTAGCGGTTGCAGCGCCGACGGCCAGCCGGTAACGCCGCACGAACTTGCCGACGCGATAGCCAGCGGAATCCGGCCGCGCCTCGACCGGCTCGTCGCGCAAATAACGCCGCAGCTCCTCTGCGAGTGCGGCAGCGCTTGGATAGCGCTCGGCTGGCGCCTTCTTCAGCGCCTTGGCAACGATGTTGTCCAGATCACCGCGCAGCGTCCGCGTCAGCCGCTGCACCGTGACGCCGCGATGGCTCGCGCCGTCCGAGGGCGTGGTCCGCGCCACATCGCTCAAGCGTTCGGGCTCTTTCTCGATCACCGCACGCAAACGGTCAAGCTTTGATGTGGTCGCCCCGTGGGTCGGATGATGTCCGCCGAGCAACTCATACAGCAGCACACCCAGCGAATAGACATCGGTCGCGGTGGTGACGTCGCCGCCCTGCACCTGCTCGGGCGCGGCGTAGTCCGGCGTGAACGCCCGCCCCTCGGCTTCGGTCAGCGCAGTGGCGTGCGCGAGACGGGTTTCTTCATCGAGCAGCTTGGCAATGCCGAAGTCGAGCAGCTTGACCTGTCCTTCTGCGGTGACCAGCACGTTGAGCGGCTTCAGGTCTCGATGCAGGATCAACTTCGAGTGCGCGTGCGCCACCGCATCGAGCACGTAAAGAAACAGTTCGATGCGGGCATGCACGTGGAGCCTGCGCTCGTCGCAATAGCGATCGATAACCACGCCCTCTACGTACTCGAGCACCAGGTACGGTTGCCCGCCCGTCGCCACGCCGGCGTCCAGCAGTCGTGCGATATTCGGATGGGCGAGTCGCGCGAGCACGCTGCCTTCGCGCTCGAATCGTTGCAGGCCACCGCGCCCGGGCAGCGCCAGATTGAGTAACTTGACTGCCACTTTGCCCTCGAAGCGGCCGTCGCTGCGTCGCGCCAGCCAGACCGTGCCCATGCCGCCTTCGCCCAGCGGTCGTTCCAGCGTGTAGGAACCGACCACTTGGTCGGCGATCGACGCCGCCCCGAACGTCGAATCACCCAGTGCACTGCCAACCAGAAAGCCCGCACGGTCTGCAGCGGCCTGCTGACGCAGTAGTTGCTCAAGTTCATCAGCCAACAACGCGTTATCGGCGCGCAAGCGAGACAGCCGCGCGGCGCGCAGTTCCTCATCTACATCAAGAAGCTCGTCGAGGTGTCGGCTTAGTTCGGCCCAGCGTTCGGAGTTGATTTGTCTTTCCTCCTCGCAATACAACCCTTAATCGGATTGCGGCCTGAAAACCCGACAACCGGCACCCTTAACGCGGACTAGAGAAGATCGTCGGTCCTGTCGCTTTTCTGTCGCAGATTCCGATTCCTTCTACAGACCGATCCACTGCGCGGCCACCTGCGCCGGCACTTCGGTGTCGACGATGGAGGACAGTATGAAACATAAGACCTTGCGATTGCTAGCTTGCATTGCGATTGGGACGACCATTGGCTGCGGAAGCGGTGGCGGTGATGCCGATGTTCCTGACAGTTCACGACAGCTCGACGAAGCTCGCAGCAGACCTTCGGCGCGCCGGCATGACCGGAAATATCGAATCGACGCTCGAAGCGCGGCTGGGCCGCAAAGTCGATGCCAAGCTCGCCGATCTGGGCCGACGTTTGTTCTTCGACACAGCCGGTGGTTTAAATGATGACAACACCTGCGCCGACTGCCACGCGCCGGCGGCAGGATTCGGCGATACGCAATCGATCG
>JBDTQZ010000178.1:0-5193 GCA_039931935.1 Burkholderiaceae bacterium
AAAGACATGCTGGAAGACCTGGTCGCGGCAGCCTTCAATGATGCTGTTCGACGAGCCGAAGACGTATCGCAGCAAAAAATGGCGTCGGTTACGGCGGGTATGCCGTTGCCTCCGGGATTCAAGCTGCCGTTCTAGCGTCGACGACGCGGCGCGCACGTCGTTTTGCTGGCGGGCACTGCACTGAACCATGAAGCTAGGTCACACGATTGACAATCTTGTCGATGCGCTGAAGCGCTTGCCGGGCATCGGGCCCCGTTCGGCGCAGCGTATTGCCTTTCATTTGTTGCAGCATGATCGCGACGGCGCGTTGCGCCTGGGCGAATCGCTGCTGATCGCGGCACGCACGATCGGGCAATGCAAGCGATGCAACACTCTGACCGAGCAGCCGATTTGCACCACGTGCGAGAGCGCGAAGCGAGATGCGCAGCTGTTGTGTGTTGTCGAATCGCCGGCGGATCAACTGGTCATCGAACAATCACTTGCTTACGGCGGTCTTTATTTCGTAATGATGGGCCGGTTATCGCCGCTCGATGGAATCGGTCCGCGCGAAATTCAGATGGAGCGTCTGCTGGCACGCGTTGCCGACGGAATCGTGCGCGAGGTCATTGTTGCGACGTCGTTTACTCCGGAAGGCGACGCGACCGCGCACTACATTACGCAGCTTGTGCGCGAGCGCGATCCGCAATTGAAAGTGACGCGACTGGCGCGTGGTGTTCCGGCCGGTGCCGAACTGGAGTACACCGATGTCAATACGGTGGCGCAAGCCATGCTCGATCGCCGCGCTGATTAGTGTTGGAGACTAGACTCAGCGCATGACCACCGCATACTGGTGTGTTCTGATCGCTGCTGTAATACCGCTGATAGCGATCGGTATCGCAAAGGCGGGAGGCGAGCGTTACAACAATCGCCATCCGCGCGTCTGGCTGGACAAACAGCAGGGCTATCGCGCGCGCGCTGCAGCGGCGCAAACAAATAGTTTCGAAGCGTTTCCGTTTTTCGCCGCCGCTGTGATCGTTGCACACCTGACGCACGCCCCCCAGGGCCGCGTTGATCTGCTGGCGATTGTCTTCGTGGTCGCGCGCATCGCTTACGTCATCTGTTATCTGGCCGACTGGCATTGGGCTCGCTCTGCAGTCTGGTTTGTCGGCTATGGGGCGTGCATCGCGATCTTCTTATCCGGCGCGTGGCCTGGCTAGGGTAGATACGGGTACATGCGGGGCAGCCGGCGAGCATCGGCTGCGCTAGGCTCACCGGTTCAAAAGGAGACACGACAATGAGAACAACGCTTACGCGGCGTGAAGTCCTTGCGGCAGGTGCCGCAGCGCTGGTATTCCCAGCGATCGGCAGCGCACAAGCCCCCGAGCGCAAGAAGGTAACAATCGCCGTCGGTGGCAAGAACCTGCTGTACTACCTGCCGTTGACAATCGCTGAGCAGAAAAAGTTTTTTGAAGCAGAAGGACTCGACGTCACGATCGTTGACTTTGCCGGCGGTGCACGCGCGTTGCAGGCAGTGGTGGGCGGCAGCGCCGACGTGGTCTCCGGTGCGTTCGAACACAACATCAACATGCAGGCCAAGGGCCAGCCGATGCGGGCGTTCGTGCTGCAGGGCAGGGCGCCGCAGATCGTGCTGGCGGTCAGCACCAAGACGATGCCGAATTACAAAACCGTCGCTGATTTGAAGGGTAAGAAGATTGGGGTCACCGCGCCTGGCTCGTCGACCAACATCATGGCGAATTTCGTTCTGGCGAAGGCGGGTCTGAAGCCGACCGATGTGTCGTTCGTCGGTGTGGGTGCCGCGCAAGGTGCAGTTGCGGCGATGCGGGCCGGCCAGATCGATGCGATCTCGAATCTTGATCCGGTGATCACGATGCTGATGCGCGGCAACGACATCCAGATCATTTCGGACACGCGTGACGTCGCGGAATCCGACAAGGTATTCGGCGGTCCGATGATCGCAGGGACGTTGTACGCACCGATTTCATTCATCGAGAAAAATCCGAACACGGTGCAGGGCCTGACCAATGCGATCGTGCGCGCCAACAAATGGATCCAGCAGGCAGGCCCATCGGACATCGTCAAGGCCGTTCCGGAAAGCTACCTGCTCGGCGATCGCGCGGTGTATATCGATGCGTTTCTGAAGGCTAAACCGGCGCTGTCGCCCGATGGCATGTTCCCCGAGCAAGGCGCGGCGACCGCATTGCGCGCGCTGCAAAGCGTCGACGACAACATGAAGACGGCCAAGATCGACCTGAAAGCGGTTTACACCAACGATTTCGTACGCAAGGCGAACGCGAAATATCCGAAAGGGTAATGGGTGAGCGGTCCGGCTGCGCTGGAGCTGCGCGGCGTTACCTGCACGTTCGTCAGCCGCGACAATCGCTCGCAGCGATACACCGCCGTTGAGGACGTAACGCTTGCCGTAGCCCCCGGCGAATTCGTCAGCGTGGTGGGTCCGACCGGCTGCGGCAAGAGCACGTTGTTAAACGTCGGTGCCGGACTGCTCGAGCCGAGTGCCGGCCACGTGCACGTGTTCGGCCAGCCGTTGTCTGGCATCAACACACGTGCCGGCTACATGTTCCAGACCGAAGCGCTGATGCCATGGCGCACCGCGCGCGCCAACGTAATGGCAGGCCTCGAGTTTCGCGGCGTGCCCGACGCCGGCGCGCAATCTGATGAATGGTTAAAGCGAGTCGGGCTCGGAGGCTTCGGCGATCGCTATCCGCATCAACTGTCGGGAGGCATGCGCAAGCGCACTGCACTCGCACAAACACTGGTACTCGATCCCGACATCATTTTGATGGACGAACCGTTTTCAGCGCTCGACATTCAAACGCGACAGCTGATGGAAAACGAGGTACTCGACCTCTGGGCCGACAAGAAGAAAGCAGTGCTTTTCATCACACACGATCTGGATGAGGCAATTGCGATGAGCGACCGCGTGATCGTCTTGTCTGCGGGCCCGGCGTCGCATCCCATGGGTGAATTCGTTATTGATCTGCCGCGCCCACGCGATGTCGCAGAGGTGCGCGTGACGCCGCGCTTCGTCGACTTGCACAAGGCGATCTGGGGTGTGTTGCGCGACGAGGTTCTGAAAGGCTACGCACAGCAGAAGCTGGTGGCTTGACGATGTGGAGCGTGGTCAGACCGAGCCAGAAAACGCTGCGACTGTGGCAGGCGATGGTACTGGTGGCGGTGTTCGTGTTCTGGTACGCGATGACCACGCCCGAACTGATTCCTCCGATCATGTTCGAAAACGATCGGCAGGCGGCATTCTTTTTCGGCGAACCGATCAAAATTTTCGCTCGTATCTGGAGCTGGTTCATCAGTGATCACGATATCTATGCGCATTTGTGGGTAACGCTCCTCGAAACCGTGCTCGCATTTGCGTCAGGAACGATCGGCGGCTTGATCGTCGGCATGTGGCTGGCGCTGTCGCCGGTAGCAGCCGCTATTTTCGATCCCTACATCAAGGCGCTGAACTCGATGCCGCGCGTCATCCTGGCGCCGATTTTTGCGGTGTGGTTTGGGCTCGGTATCGCGTCCAAGGTTGCGCTCGGCTTCACGCTCGTATTTTTCATCGTGTTTTTCAACGTCTATCAGGGCGTAAAGGAAGTCAGCCCCACGGTGCTCGCCAGTGCGCGCATGTTGGGCGCATCGCGCAACCAGCTACTGCGGCACGTCTATCTGCCGAGCGCGACGAGCTGGGTTTTTTCGTCGCTGCACACTTCCGTTGGCCTTGCGTTTGTCGGCGCGGTGGTGGGTGAGTATCTGGGGTCTTCACGCGGGGTCGGCTACCTGATCCTGCAGGCCGAAGGCTCGTTTGACATCAACACGGTAATGGCCGGTATTTTGGTGCTGACCGCCTTCGCGTTGGTGCTCGACTGGGCCGTTGGCCGGGTTGAAACCCACCTGATGAAGTGGCAACCGCGCGCCGGCGAAACGGAAAAGCTATAGCTTTAGTGCCGAATTAGCGGTAATGCGACGCTTTACAGGCTCTTGCGGCAATCGTAGTCTGCCTGCGCGATGTCACATGCCTACGCTTACGCGAGCACCGGCCCCATAGAGCCGTTCTGGCAGCGCGACCGTATCAACCGGTTCTTCCTGTTGCCGCTCGATACGTCCGTCCTCAAGCGGATCGCCGCCCTGTCGGCAAGCTTCGTAGCGTCCTTTGCGCTATTGCTGTTCGGCGGATTCGGCGTGTTGCTGCTGGTCATTTCTCTGCTGGGGATACTGGTCACCGGAGTTCGTTTCGGGTTCAAGATCATCGAGCGCTCGTCCAAGGGGTTTTTGCGTCCGTCCGATTACCCACTGACCAATGACGATCTGGTCAGCGAGTACCTGCCGTACAAGTATGCGGGAATGAATTTGGTTCTTGGTGTGCTGGTCACCTTGCTTCAGGTCATTACCGGCGGCAACGAATTCATCGCAATCGTTGCCTGGTTGATCTTCTTCGTCGCGATCAGTCCTGCCGCGACGATGCGTCTGGTGATTACAGGCACGCTGCGCGGTGCACTGAATCCGTCGGAGATGATTTCGCTGATCCAGCGGATCGGCAAACCCTACGCCGCGCTGGTGGCGTTCATCTTCGTAGCCGAGTTGTGCCGCAGTTATGGGTTAACGGTTTTGGCTGTGGGTGGCGGGCTCAGCCCAGCCAGTCTGAAAGCAGGATTTGGCGTCGGCACAGTCTTCCAGCTGCTGCTGCTGTCCTTCGCGTTCTGGTACTTCACCTACATGATCTGTGGCTTGGTCGGCTACGCGATGTATCAGTTTGCCGATGCCCTCGATATCTCGGTGATGGGCCCAGGCGAGCAGGCGATGCGCAGCGTTGCCAACGCACGCACGATCGATGTCAAGGCGCGCACGCGAGACGCGCTGATAGGGCAGTTGGTGTCAGCGGGCGACATCAAGGAAGCGATCGACTTGTTGTCGCATGACTTGAGCGAACGGCCAAACGACCTGTCGTTGCATGCGAGGCTGCATCGGTTGCTGGTGGCTGAGAACAGCACACCGAGGATCGAGCACCATACGGACTCGTATCTTAAGTTGCTGGTCAAATCCGAAAACTGGCGCGAAGCGATCGAGCTGGCTGAAGATGCGAAAGCGCGGCGAGTCGACTGGATGCCGCGCGATGTCGACCTTATCGCTCCGCTGGCGCAGGCGGCAGTTCCACGCCGACATCGAGCTGAACGTCGA
>JBDTQZ010000179.1:0-5158 GCA_039931935.1 Burkholderiaceae bacterium
GTCCCTATGGCAACAAAGTCATCCAATGCCAATCCCAGTGCGAATTTTTACGAAGCTCAGACGGTGGCTACGGCGGAGATCGCGAATGCCGCGTTGAACGGAATGCAGCGATTGCAGAAGCTCACCCTGCAGGCGTTGCGCGCCGGCGCGGGCGGACAACTTTCGCTCGCCCAATCGATGGCGTCGATGGGCGATGGCGGCAATATCAGCCGCTCGGTTTCAGAAGCAGCAGCACCTGCAGCGGAGCAGAGCGCGCGCTATCAGCGTGAGATGGTGCAGGCGATTGCCGAGATGAACAACGACATCGTGCGCGCGAGCTATTCGATGATGGAGCGGATGCGTGATGCGCTGGGCGGCGCGACGCAAGGCTCGATGCTATCGGCCTTGCCGGGTTTGCCGGCGCGCGGCGAAGGCATGACAAATACACTCGCAATGGTGGACTCCGCGATGCGCCAATGGCAGACGGCAGTTCAACAGATGATGGACACTCCGGCTGTTGCGATGGCCGTCGTGTCGGCAGACGAAGAACGCCCGCGCGCTTCAAGTGGTGCCACAGCGCGTAAAGCGAAGCGCCCCGCGAAGCGAAAATCTGGCGGGCGCACTCGCTGACGTCAGTCAATTGCAGCGGTCACTGCGTAGCGTTGCACTGACGGCGCCGTGACCTTTGCGATCTGGGCGCTGATCGCCGGCGCCATCCTTACGGTGATGGCGCTGTCCGGCACGCTGCTGAAGCGGCTGCCGCTCAGCACATCGATGCTTTATCTGCTTGCGGGATTTGTGCTGGGCCCGGCGGGTTTTGCGCTGCTGATCCCGTCTCCGATCACCGACCATCGCGTTCTCGAAGTCATCACCGAAGCGGCACTGCTGATTTCTCTGTTTGCAGTTGGCTTGAAGCTGACGCTGCCGTTGTCCGACCGTCGATGGCACGCGCCGTTGCGGCTCGCCACGCTTTCGATGCTGATCACGATTGCGCTGCTGTCCGCCATCGGTGTCATGTTGTTCGATCTGCCGCTCGGCGCGGCGATCTTGCTGGCAGCAATGCTCGCACCAACAGATCCGGTGCTTGCATCCGACGTACAGCTGGCCGATCCGAATGACCGAGACTCGGTGCGGTTCAGTCTGACCGGGGAGGGCGGACTGAACGACGGCGCCGCGTTTCCGTTCGTGATACTCGGCCTCGCGTTGCTTGGCTTGCGCGACGCAGGTTCGAGCTACTTGCGCTGGGTGGTGCTCGATCTCGTCTGGCCGGTCGCCGGCGGACTCGCGATTGGTGCGCTATGCGGATATGCAATTGGGAAGCTCGTGCTGTATTTGCGCACCCGACATCAGGAAGCCGTCGGACTCGACGAGTTCCTGATGCTCGGATTAATCGGTGTCGCCTACGGCGCTTCGCAGCTCGCTGCCACGTACGGCTTCCTCGCCGTATTTGCGGCCGGACTTGCGTTGCAGCGCTCGCAGCGCACGCCCGACGGTGCGCAAGTCGTGGCGTCAGCAGAAAGAAAAATCGAAAAGGCAATCACCGACAGCAGCAAAAAAGAGCTTGCCACTGATCCACGCTTGGCCGGTGCGTACATGACTCAGGCGGTGCGTGGCTTCAACGAGCAGCTAGAGCGCATCGTCGAAGTGGCGATTGTCATCATCGTCGGCGCGATGTTGACGTTGATCGTGTTGCCGCAAAACGCAATCGTCTACCTGATATTGCTGTTCTTTGTCGTGCGTCCGATCGCTGTGTGGCTTGGACTCGCCGGATTGCACATGCCACGCGACCAGAAGCTGCTGATCGGCTGGTTTGGCATTCGCGGCATCGGATCGATCTACTACCTGCTGTACGCGATCGGGCAGGGCCTACTGCAGGCGCCGTTGACTCAACTGATGATGTCCATTGTGCTCACCGCGGTGGCAGTGTCGATCGTCATGCACGGAATCTCTGTGACGCCGCTGATGAACCTTTACAGCGAGCGTCGCAAGTCTCGCAGCCGGTAGTCTCGACGCGGCGCTTACTGCTGCGCCTGACTACCCCATAGTTGCTTCAGGCGTGCGTCGCGTCCGCAGTTAGCGCGGTAAAACTTGTAGCGCAGCGGATTCTTGGTGTGATAGTCCTGGTGATATTCCTCGGCGGGGTAAAACTGGGTTGCATTGACGATCTCGGTGACGATCGGTTCGCGAAACGGCTTGTTGGCGCTCAGCGCTTGTTTCGACGCTTCGGCCGACGCGCGCTGCTGTTCGTCGTGCGCAAATATCGCCGAACGGTATTGACTTCCGGAGTCGCAGAACTGCCGGTCCTTCGTCGTTGGGTCGATCGTGCGCCAGTAGTGCTCGAGCAGCTTGGAGTAAGTCACCTTGCTCGGGTCAAAGACCACCTGCACGGCTTCGGCGTGCCCACTGTGACCGGCTGAGACACTGTCGTAAGTCGGGTTAGCAGTCTTGCCGCCGATGTAGCCCGACGTGGTCGAAATAACGCCGTCGACTTGGTCGAAGTCGGCCTCGGTGCACCAGAAGCAGCCGCCGGCAAACGTCGCGATTGCGGTCGATGCGGGAGAATTTCCCACTGCTGGCTTGTCTTGCTTTGTCTGCGCGAACACGCTACCGGTGGCAATCCCCGCCACCAGCAATGCCGCAACGACGCCAAACAGTGTGCGGCGGCTCATGCTGCCGCCGGCACAAATTTAAGCGCCACGCCGTTGTTGCAGTAACGCTTGCCCGTCGGCGCCGGGCCGTCGTCGAACACGTGACCCTGATGGCCTTCGCACCGCACGCAGTGGTACTCGGTGCGCGGGAACATCAGTTTGTAATCGGTCCTGATGCCGAGCGCATCAGGCAGAGGCTGATAAAAACTCGGCCACCCGGTGCCGCTCTCGTACTTCGCTGCGCTCGAAAATAGCGGTAACTCGCAGCCGGCGCAGTGATACGTTCCTTGCCGTTTCTCGCGATTCAGCGCGCTGGAGCCGGGCGACTCGGTTCCTTCATGGCGCAGCACCCGATACTGATCGGATGTGAGGCGCGCTTTCCACTCGGCGTCCGATAAGGTCACCTTCGCGGCACCACTGGCGCTGCCTTTACCAGCCTTGGAATCTGCGCCCGCCGTGCGAGCCGCACCGCCACCAATTCCGAGTGCCGCCAGTGTCGTGAGCAGTGAACGTCGGGTCATCATTCGTCTTCCTCTGATCAAGCAATCTTTGTGTATCCAACCTAGCGCCGATTAGTCGTCGCGGAACATCGGTCCTTACACGGCACGTACGTTACTGGGCTTGGAGTTGCATGCCCGTCTGATCGTTCACGATGACAAGCTGTTGGCCATTGACCGGTTGCAGGGTTTTCCCGCGAAATTCAACGGTAGGACGGTTGCATACCTGGTGCGTACTCGTGGTGCGCATGGGCAGCTGAAATGTTTGGCCGTTGAGCCTGTATTCAGCGCTATCGCCGGTTCGATTCGCCACTTTGAATTCGACCATCTGTGACTTTGGCCTGCCGAACAGTTGGACGGCATAGTAATAGTCGGTGCGCGGGCTGTGGGCGACGGCGACTGCGGTTTCGGTCACGTCGGGATTCAGCATGTTTTCGCGATGGCCAGGCGAGGTCTGCCAGCCTTCGAACAGGCGCCGCGCGAGCTCGGCCGTATCGGTGCCCTCGGAGTTGATTACGTAAGCGATGTTCTCGGCGACCGTGCAGTACTCGTAGCCGAAACGCTGCGCGCGTGCAGCGGGCTCGCTACCGTCGGCCGAATGACTGAACTCTCCGGTGCGCGCCATGAAATCGGCAAAGTAGCGGGCGGCGCTGGCGAGCTGTGGAGCGGTACCCGTTTGCGGCAGATTCTCCCGGCGGCGAAACGTGTTTGTCAGCTCAACCACGCGTCGCGCAGCTTCGGCGGTGTCGAGACGAGCCTGACCGCTATCCGGACTGCGCGCTGCCGCTCGCGCCTTGGAGGTAACGACCGTCGGGTCACGCTGCTGACTGACTTGCGCCTGGATCGGCGGAACAAATATCTGCGCGACGATGGCGCAAACCGCGAGTGTGCTGCACCCGGACTTACTTGGCACCGGCCGACGTCACGCGCCAGATGATGTTGCCCACGTCGTCGGCCACCAGCAGCGCGCCGCGACGATCAATCGCAACGCCCACCGGACGCCCATGCGCTTTGCCCTCAGCGTTGACGAAACCGGTCAGCACATCGACCGGCACACCCGATGGCCGGCCCGCGACGAATGGAACGAATACGACGCTGTAGCCGGCGCGTGGCTTGCGATTCCATGAACCGTGCTGGCCGATAAACATGCCGCTGGCAAACTGAGCGGGCAGCGTATTGCCTTCGCTCCACGTCAGGCCAAGGGCAGCGACGTGCGAACCGAGCGCGTAATCGGGCACGATTGCCTTGGCGACGAGGTCGGGCCGCTTTGGCTCGACTCGCTCGTCGACGTGCTGGCCGTAGTAGCTCCACGGCCACCCATAGAAACCGCCATCGCGAAGAGAAGTCAGGTAATCGGGCACCAGGTTGTGACCGAGATCGTCGCGCTCGTTCACGACAGTCCACAGCACACCTGTCCTTGGCTCCCAAGCCATGCCGTTCGGGTTGCGCAATCCCGATGCATACAGCCGGCGGCTACCTGACGCGGGGTCTACCTCCCAGATGGCGGCGCGTCCTTCTTCCATCGACAAACCATTCTCTGCGACGTTGCTGTTGGAGCCGACCGTGGCGTACAGCTTCGATCCATCGCGGCTCGCAATTACGTTCTTGGTCCAGTGATGATTGAAAGGGCCTGCGGGTAGATCGACCACCTTCGTTCCAGGCGCCTTGATCTGCGTTTCACCCTCCTTGTACGGGAAGCGCATCACCGCATCGGTGTTCGCCACGTACAGTTGATCGCCGATCAGCGCCATGCCGAACGGCGAATTGAGTTCCGTCAGGAACGCGGTGCGAATTTCGGCGACACCGTCACCGTCGGCATCACGAAGTAACGTAATGCGGTTGGCGCTCGGAACCCCCGCGCCGGCGCGCGCCTGGACCTTGCCCATGACCCAGAAGTACAGACCTGTGTGTTCGGGACGCTTCGGCGCGTTGGACTCGGCCACCAACACGTCGCCATTCGGAAGGACGTAAACCCAGCGCGGATGATCGAGTCCGCTCGCAAATGCAGCCACACGTGTGCCGGGTGCTGTGGTC
>JBDTQZ010000180.1:0-5153 GCA_039931935.1 Burkholderiaceae bacterium
CGAGATACGCGATCAGGCGGATCGCGCCCAGTGTGAGGGGAACGGCGGCGCGCAGCCGGCCGATGCGGCGCAGCCGGAGTGCGTAAGCGATAAGCGCGGCACCGCAAAAGGCGAAGGCCCACGCGGTGTCGTACTGCAGGTGCGGCACGCCGACGGAAGGTGTCGCCAGCACCAGCTGGTGCCACGCGGCAATAACCCAGCCCGATACAATGAGGACGACCGCGCCCACCGCGCCGAACAGAATCGCCGACCAGGCCGTAACGCGTGGCACGAACTTCATTCCAGGGAAACCTGACTGCGAAAGTGAGGCTGGATTTTACCCCGGCGCACCTAGCGACTGCCGGCGCCCATGGCACTTGTCCATGACTCGAGCCGGCACGTCAGTGCCGGCTCGATGATGGGGCCGAACGAGAACTTGCGGTGGGACGAGGTTGCGCGGTGTCCGCGCTTTGGATGAAAGTTGCGGGCGCTCATCACCCATTAACGCCGATAGACACGGCCATTGTCGACCACGACCCTGTCCCCGACACGGAGATTGGGGTCGTCGCGCATGATCACGTTGCGATACGAGCCGTCTTCCATGTGGATGCCGATTCGAAAATCTTCATTGTCGCGGCGACCGCGCCGCTCCACTTCGTTGCCGACCAGCCCACCGCCTATGGCGCCGGCGATAGTCGCAACGGTATTGCCCGTGCCACCGCCGATCTGATGCCCGATCACGCCGCCGGCGATCGCGCCGATGAGCGCGCCGGCGCCACTGGTCCCGCCTTCGCGCTGAACATAATCGATGCCTTCGATGACGCCGTATTGGACCGAGTAATAGGAGGGGTCGCCGCTTTGACGATAGTCGACGGGACCACATCCCGCGATCATCGCTGCGACCGCAAGGCAGAAAGCTGCGAAAAGAGACTTAAAGTATTCCATGACGACTCCTGGTGCGACCGGCGCACCCGGTCGGTTCATAACGCCAAGCAACGACCTTTCCGGCGCCGCACGCGTTGCCGGGCCGGATCGCATTCGCGACCCATCATGCCGGACGGATGCGCGTTCCGTCATTTTCCGGGCCTCTTGTGCGGGCCCGATCCAGGCTCGTCTTCGGGTGAAGGAGGAGGATCAGGATCCGGCCGGGGTGGCATCGGGGTTGGATCGTCGGGGCGGGGGTGCGGTGGGTGCTGGGACATGGCGGTCTCGAAGGAAGTCTTGGAGCATATTGCAGCAAAGCGCATGCCCGGAGCATAGACCCTCCGGCGCACCGCCCGCAATGGCGGAAGATCGCCGCACGTTAACCGGCGCTGTCCCCTTTCTTACAAGAAGCCTCGGGCAATTCTACAAATGAAAACTCCTTCGCCCGTCCGGCGTTCAGGCAAGCACTTGATCGACGCGGTTGTTTTGGTTTGGCATGCCGCTTGCGACCGGAAAACCTAAACCGGATCTGCACTTGTGGCGTGGACGCCTCAGCGGTTGGCGACAATGGGTAATCATGGAGGCCGTGATGCGAGAGCACTTTGACGTCGCGACGCGTGCACTGTGCGGGGCTGGCGCCGTTCCAGGGGCTTGCCTTGCCGGCGTGGTGACATTGCTGCTCGGGGGAGCG
Source organism: Burkholderiaceae bacterium (assembly GCA_039931935.1). GTDB lineage: Bacteria > Pseudomonadota > Gammaproteobacteria > Burkholderiales > Burkholderiaceae_F > JACCZX01. The sequence continues at coordinate 1,595 of JBDTQZ010000180.1, forward strand.
TGCTTCGCTTACGCTTTTGTCGTCCCGGGCCTGTTCGGTGCGGTCGCCGCCGCGGTGGTCGCAGCCGAGCGGCTGCTTTGCGCCGCCCGCTCGTCCACGACCAAAGCGGCAGTCGGCTGGACCTGCGTCGCGTTCGGATGGATCGTCGTCGCTTCGTCCATGCTGCACTCGCCCTTGGTCAGCGTGCGCCTGTTGCAGTGGATGGTTGTCCTGCTTGTCGTCTCAAGTGTGGCGCGCCGGCTTTGGGCGAGACTGGAAGCGTCGGGCCCCGAATGGGCGCCGTCAGGACTCTGGGTTGTCTGCGCGGGGGTCGTCGCACAACTTGCAATGCTTTTCGGCGCGACTGCCGCGCCGCTCGCGCGGATCGCCGCCGTAGCCGCGATAGAGTTGATCGTGATCGGCGGTATCAGCCTCCTGCAGGCTGGCGGGTACCGTCATGAAGCAAGTGATGCCGCAACGCACGCGGTTCCGCGCCTGGGCGCGACGGCCAATGTCACTGCGGGCACTGTCGAACTTGAAACGGCGGTCGCATGAGCCCGCTACTTGCGAAGTACGCGTTGGGCGCATTGATCCTGCTGACCGCAATCGATGTGATACGGCGCCGGCTTCTTTCGAAGTTCGCCAGAGCGAGGCAAAAGGAGGCTTTGATGACTTGGGAGGATGAAGGCGGCGCCCTTCCTTAGCAACCCACACCGCTCCGTCGCGGGCATGTGACCGCCGCATGCCTCTAAACCGTAGGACCTGCGCCTACGGCGTCGCGCTCCGCGCCTACGACAAGAACAGACGGCACCCGATACCGGCCCGTTTGGCCCTAGGTCAGTATTGCGCCGTCAACCTAGCGGAGGCCGGAGATGTACCCAGACAGCCAAGACTTTGCAAGCGCATGTGGTGTGGTAACAGCCAACGTGCTGTCCGGTCCCGCGGAACCGCCGCCTCGTCACGAGACATTGCCGGGACGATTGCAACGCGTGGGCGCACTCTATGGCGCGTGCGCGGCAATGCAGCGTCTGTTCCAGACCATCGGACGCCTCGGACCTTCCAACGCAACAGTCATGATCCTGGGCGAAAGTGGTTCAGGCAAGGAGCTGGTTGCGCAGGCGATCCACCAGCTTTCGGAGCGCAGCCGCAAGGCTTTTGTGGCCGTGAATTGCGGCGCCCTTCCCGAGAATCTGATCGAAAGCGAACTGTTCGGTCACGAGCGAGGCAGCTTCACCGGCGCCGCGCGCATGCACCGCGGATGCTTCGAGCGTGCCGACGGGGGAACGCTCTTCCTGGATGAGGTGACCGAGATGCCGGTGGACATGCAGGTACGACTGCTGCGTGTTCTCGAGACTGGACGCTTCTGCCGTGTCGGCGGTGATCAGGAGATCACGGCATCTGTTCGGGTTATCGCCGCCAGCAATCGCGATCTCGGGAAGGCTGTAGCCGAAGGTCGTTTGCGGGAAGACTTGATGTACCGCTTGTGCGTCATTCCACTGCCGGTTCCTCCCTTGCGCGAGCGCGAGGGCGATGCGTTGCTGCTCGCGGAGATGTTCCTGGCGGAGTTCAACGACGAGTATGGCACGGACAAGATATATACCCAGCAGGCTCGCGAGCGGCTCGCGGCATTTTCCTGGCCTGGTAACGTCCGCGAGCTTAAGAATGTCGTCCATCGCGGTTACGTGCTGTCGGACGACGAAGTGAACGTTGACGTTCCGGACTCCAACCACGACGCGATCGTGCTGCCGCACGCCCTGCCGATGGCCGCGGTTCCCAGCATGCCATCGATCAACTCGGCGATCGCGGCGCGGACATCGGCTCCTTGCAGCAGCGGAGTGAGAGACGTGATGATTCGCGTGGGAACATCGCTCGAGGACGCGGAGCGTGCATTGATCATGGCAACGCTGGAATCGGTCGCCGGAAGCAAAGCGAAGGCGGCGCAGGTCCTCGGAATCAGTTTGAAGACGCTCTACAACCGCTTGCACGCCTATCGCGGCAGCCGATTTGATGCAATGCAGGAAATGCGCGATCCCGCTCCTCGCGCGGATGTCGCACTGGCGGCGTGAAGTTTCTTGGAGTTGTAAATGGCCCTGCCCTACAATGCTGATGTTGCGGCTATAGCTCCGCGCGAGTCGTCGGGTGAGTCCATGAATGTGGCGGAAAATCGCAAGGTTCGCGTCGTGCTGGTGGACGATCATGCGGTCGTTCGCGCCGGCTTCAAGCAACTGATCGACACGACCGATGATCTCGAGGTCGCGGGCGAGGCAGGTACGGCGGCCGATGCGCTGGCCTTGGTAGCCTCGCAGCCGTGCGACGTCATGCTGCTCGACATTTCGCTGCCGGACGCATCGGTTCTCGATACGGTAGCAGCGCTTCGGCGCCGACAGGCGGAGCTGCCGATCCTGATCGTCAGCATGCATCCGGAAGAACAGTACGCCGTCAATCTTCTGCGCGCCGGCGCCAGCGGGTTTTTTTCCAAAGCTGGAGGCGCGGATGAATTGCTCGAAGCGATCCGGACCGTGGCCGCGGGTCGCAAATACGTGAGCGCGTCGCTTGCCGAGGCGTTGGCACTCGCCGCGACTGGCGATGCACCCGCTCCGCCACATCGGCAGTTGTCAAACCGCGAATTTCAGATTTTTGTTCAGCTCGCTGCCGGAAAAACAGTCACCGATATCGCCGACGAAATGTGTCTGTCGGTGAAAACGATCAGTACCTACCGAAGCCGCATCTTCGAAAAGATGGACTTTTCCCGCAACGCCGACCTGACGGCATACGCGCTGCGCCACAATTTGATGAATTGACGCCGGAGGAAGCGGTATTCCGCGTCCATGGGAGCTAGAGTGCGCGTTTTCGTCGTCGAGGACTCGTCGCTTATTCGAAAACGCATTATCGACAACGTCAAGGGCCTGGGTAATTTTGACGTGGTGGGTTTTGCCGAGAGTGAGCAGGAAGCGGTTGATGCGATCGTGCGCACGCAGCCGGATGTGGTCGTCACCGACATTCGATTGAAAGAAGGCAGCGGAATCGAGGTCGTACGGAAGCTCCGCCAGCAACTCACACGCTCGACGCCGAAAATCTACGTTCTGACCAACTACGCATACCCTGAATATAAGCGGCAATGCTCGCTCGTTGGCGCTGACGGCTTTTTCGACAAGTCAGCCGAATACGATAGCTTCTTATCGGCTCTCCAGGCTGTCGCCTAGACTCCAACGCGTTCGGCATGGGCTTTCATGCCGCGCATTCGATTTCGTGTGTTCGACGCAGATCCGCCCGACGCCCGAGCCTGGCACGACGATTGCGTAATTGATACCGGATGCTTCGCGAAGTGGAATTTCGGCAATTTTTTCCATTTCCGAACCTTGATCCACACGCGCTCGGCTTCGAGCAGAAAGGATTACAAATGCTCCACTATGCGCTGGTATTTTTTGTCGTTGCGCTGATCGCCGCCGTGTTCGGATTCGGTGGCATTGCCGCAGGTGCCGCGGAGATCGCGAAAATCCTGTTTTTCATCTTCCTGGTGCTGTTTGTCGTATCGCTTGTCGCGGGTCTGTTCCGCCGAGGGCGATAGCTTGTCGGGTTC
>JBDTQZ010000181.1:0-5141 GCA_039931935.1 Burkholderiaceae bacterium
GCTCGACTTTGCCCAGACCAACCGCGGAATGACCCGCGTGCTGATCGGCGACGCACTGGTCAACGAGAACGAGCGCCTGCAGGAGCGGATGAATCAGTTGTTCGAGCGAATCGAAGCGTCCATCAAGCAGAGTTTTAAGGTGGCCGTCGGCGACAAGGAGTTGCCGGACTCGTTTGACGCGGGCGCGCGTGCCGCGCTGGTGCTGGCTTTCGTCCTGGGCTGCTGGCACCGATTCGCCAAGAGCGGTTTTCGCAAAGCGCCTGGCGAGGCGCTCGAAGTTCAGATGCCGGCACTCGTCGGCTAGCGTCTAAGGCCCGCACACACCGGGCAACCGGGATCGAGCGTCACGCGCACGGTGTGCCATCGCATCGTCAACGCGTCGAGCATCGCGAGCTGGCCGTGCAGCGTCGTGCTGATTCCGGCGGCTAGTTTCAACGCCTCCCCAGCCTGCATCGTTCCGATCATGCCCGTCAGCGGCGCGAACACGCCCATCGTCGAACACAGCTCGTCTTCGCCCTCATTTGCTGAAACACCGGGTGGAAACAGGCACGCGTAGCACGGCGATTCGTTGGCTCGTAGATCGAACACCGCGATCTGACCGTCGAACCGGATCGCCGCGCCGGACACCAGCGGTTTGCGATGGATGACACACGCGCGATTGGTTGCATGGCGCGTTGCGAAGTTATCTGAGCAATCGAGAACGATCGTGGCCTGTTGTACTAACTCGTCTAGCGTCCGGGCATCGACGCGCCGCGCAACTGGCTCGACCTCAACCTCCGGGTTGATGGCGCGCAAGGCGGCTTGGCCAGAGTGCGCCTTCATTGTTCCGACGCGCTCGGTCGTGTGCAGAATCTGCCGCTGAAGGTTGGTCAGGTCAACCGCGTCGCCGTCCACTAGCACGATAGACGCAACTCCCGCCGATGCGAGGTAGTACGCGGCGGGCGACCCTAGCCCACCGGCGCCGATGACGAGCATGCGTGCTGCCCGAATCTTTTGCTGGCCTTCGATGCCGATCTCGTTCAGCAGAATATGGCGCGAGTAGCGCAGCAGCTGGCTATCGTTCAATTGAGCGTCGGTCATAAACAAAAACGGGCCGCAGCGCGGCCCGTAGGTTTGTGTTTGCTTCTCTAGCGTGCAGGCACAGTGTTGGTGGTCGCCACACTGTCGGGCTTCGGCTTGGCGATCTCGACCGGCTTGCCCTTCAGATGATTGATCGCCTGCAACAGTTGGTAATCCTCCGGCGCGCCCCATTCGTAGCGCTTCGGTGAGACCGATTTGCCGTCGATTGGCTTAACCGCCGCTGACGAGGGTACGGCTGAGCCGCGCGGAGCCGATGCGCCGGGTACCGTAGCAGCGCGGGTCGCATCTTCAACCTTGGCATTTTCCAGATGCCGCACCAGATCTGCTTCACGCACGTTAAACCCGGCGAAATTGCCTTCCGGTGTGTCCTCAACAACAAAATCGGGGACGATTCCCTTGGCCTGAATCGAGCGGCCCTTGGGTGTGTAATAACGCGCGGTGGTCAGCTTGATCGCCGCCGGGCTATCGCCATCGACGCGCAGCGGAATGATCGTTTGCACCGAGCCTTTGCCAAATGTCTGCGTGCCGAGCACGACCGCGCGCTTGTGGTCTTGCAGAGCGCCCGCGACGATCTCAGACGCCGACGCCGAGGCGCCATTGACCAGCACGATCAGTGGCACGGTCTTGGCCTGCGGCGGTAGTTTCGAAAGAATGTCTTCACCGCGCCCGCGCAAGTAGTCTTCGGGGGCTGCGACGAACTTGCGGCGCGCATCGTCGGTGCGGCCGTCGGTGGAAACAACGAGTGCTTTGGCTGGCAAAAACGCCGCCGACACGCCCACTGCGGAGTGCAGCAGGCCGCCCGGATCATTGCGAATGTCAAGAACGAGGCCTTTTAGCGGGCCTTGTTTGTACAGGTCGTTGACGTGCTTCACGAGATCGTCAACCGTCTTTTCCTTGAACTGCGAAACGCGAATGAAGCCGTAGCCCGGCTCGATCATTTTCGATTTCACCGACTGCACACGAATCACGTCGCGCACCAGCTTGAACTCGAGCGGTTTGTCCTCGCCCTTGCGCGCAATGATCAGCGTGATTGGCGTACGCGGCTTGCCGCGCATCAGCTTGACCGCTTCGGGCAACGTCAGACCCCGTGTGACCTTGTCGTCGATCTTGATGATCAGGTCGCCGCCCTTTATACCGGCGCGCGCCGCCGGTGTGTCATCGATCGGCGCGATTACTTTGATGATGCCTTCCTCGGCGCCGACTTCAATACCCAAGCCACCGAATTCGCCCTGAATATCGCTTTGCATATCCTTGAACGCGTCGGCGTCCAGGTAAGCCGAGTGCGGATCAAGCCCGGCCAGCATGCCGGAGATCGCCTCGTGCATCAGTTTCTTATCGTCGACAGGCTCGACGTAGTTGGCTTTCACCGCACCAAATACGTCGGTAAAGGCGCGAATCTCTTCCAGCGGGATCGGTCCGCGCGTGTCACGGAACGCGTAGGCGGAAATTCCTACGCTGACGAGCACGCCGGCGACTGCACCGACTCCAATGAGTGCGAAACTACGAGCCCTGCCAGCCATGCCACCCCCAAATCCGACGTTTGTCGCTTAGTTCGTCAACTAGACACTAGCGCGCTGCAAACTGCCCGAGCGAAGCAAATGACCGCTCTTGCAAACCTACTTCAAAGTATAGGCTCGCATCAACGATTGCAACCGTCGTGCCGATCGCCTAACCGTGTATCGGACAACGACGCCACTGCTTGCGTTCCGCGCGGCTAAAAGCGTTCTGAACAGTGTTTACCCCTTCCTTACCTTGCCCTGTGCCGCAACGGCCTGCATCGCCCGCTCGATTTCGGCCGCGTCCCCGAGGTAATAATGCCGGATTGGCTTAAGTTCGGAATCGAGCTCATAGACTAGCGGACGCGCGGTCGGAACGTTGAGTTCGACGATTTCATCGTCGGATAAGCGGTCGAGATGCTTGATCAGCGCACGCAGCGAGTTGCCATGCGCTGTGACCAAAACGCGCCGATCACGCAGGATTGCGGGGGCTATCGAATCGTTCCAGAACGGGAGCACGCGCGCCACGGTGTCGTTCAAGCTCTCGGTCAACGGCATTTCGTCTGGCGGCACGTGTTTGTAGCGCGGGTCGTCGCGGAGGCGGCGTGGATCCGAAGGCGGTAGCGGTAGCGGTGGCGGCGCCACCGCATAAGCGCGGCGCCATTTGAGCACCTGTTCTTCGCCGAACTTGGCCGCGGTCTCGGCCTTGTTGAGCCCTTGCAGCGCGCCGTAATGGCGCTCGTTCAGACGCCAGCTGTGCACGACCGGGAGCCACATCAAGTCCAGCGCGTCCAGCGCGCTCCACAGGGTGCGAATTGCGCGTCTTAGTACCGACGTGTACGCAATGTCGAACGTGAATCCTTCGTGCCGTAGCAACTCGCCCGCCGCCTTCGCCTCGCGGCGGCCGTTTTCGGTCAGATCTACATCGGTCCAGCCTGTAAACCGGTTCTCGAGGTTCCACTGGCTTTCGCCATGACGCAGCAGGACCAGTTTGAAGGTCGGCTCACTCATCAGCCTATTCTATAATTCGCGCCCTTCGTCGTCGGTTCGTCCCTTCCCCGTGCAGTTTCTGACTGAAAACGTCTTCTTGATTGCGATCGCACTTTTTAGCGGTGCGATGCTGCTATGGCCGATGCTTCGAAGCCGAGTGTCCGGGCCTGCGCTGACCACGCTGCAGGTGACCCAGCTGATCAACGGAAAGAATGCAACGATTGTCGACATTCGCCCGCCGGAGGAATTTGCCAAAGGCTCTTTGCCGAACGCACGCAACTTGCCGGCGGATAAGGTCAAAGACGGCGCTCGTGCACTGAAGAAAGACAAGCCGGTGATCGTTGTCTGTGCCAATGGTCGATCGGCAGGGAGCGTGGCGGCACAGTTGCGGTCCAACGGCTTCAATGAGGTTTTTGTTCTGGCGGGCGGTCTTGCGGCGTGGCGTGAAGCAGGATTGCCGATCAGAACATGACGGAGATCGAATGACCGTGCATATCATCATGTACAGCACCGGGACATGCCCGTTTTGCGAGCGCGCCGAAGCGCTGCTGAAAGCCCGCGGTGTTGCCCTTATCGAAAAAGTCCGGGTCGACCTCGAGCCGGAACGGCGCGATGAAATGACGACCCGCACCGGGCGCCGCACGGTGCCTCAGATTTTTATTGGAGAGACACACGTCGGCGGCTTCGACGATTTATCGGCGCTGGATCGAGCTGGCAAACTCGCTCAACTGCTCGCCGCGTGACAAGGACACCAATGAACGACACTAACCCCACCATTGGCGCTGCCGCCCCCGCTACCGCGGAGCAAGCCCCGGTATTTCAGCTGCAACGCGTTTACCTGAAGGATGCCTCGCTCGAAATGCCGCACGCGCCGCGTATTTTTCTCGAAGCCGAAGCACCCTCCGTCGATATCCAACTGGAGGTCAGTAATGAGCCGGTGATCGATGGCGTGCACGAGGTTGTAGTGCGTGTGACGGCGACTGCGAAGGTCAAGGAGAAGGTCCTGTTTCTGGTCGAAGGCAAGCAGGGAGGCATTTTCGAAATTCGCAATCTCAGCAGCGAACAGATGGGCCCAGTGCTGGGCGTCGTGTGCCCTGGAATCATTTACCCGTATCTGCGCGCCAACATTGCGGACTTGATATCGCGCACCGGCTTGCCTGCGATCCATCTTGCCGAGATCAACTTCGAGGCGTTCTATTCGCAAAAGATGGCAGCGATGCAGCAACAGGCGGGTGCCACTCCGGCTGTCAGCGCCACCGGCAACGGCGTGGCCAGCGCGTAATTACCGCGTAACTGAGCGAGCGTTGCTTGAACGTTGCCGTGCTCGGCGCGGGCGCGTGGGGCACTGCGATCGCGGCTGCGCTGAGTGCCCGGCATTCGGTGATGTTGTACGCACGAAGCGGTGAGCAATACGCCCGCCTCAGGCGCGACCGAGTTAACGCGAAGTACCTACCGACACTTGAATTACCGGAAACACTGCACTTCACCGACGATCTGCACAAAGCAGTTCGGCATAGCGCGGGTGCGAACGGCTTGACGTTGATTGCAACCCCTACCGACGCGCTTCGCTCCGTT
>JBDTQZ010000182.1:0-5141 GCA_039931935.1 Burkholderiaceae bacterium
AAGTACAGATGAAGTGGGCGTTCGACGCGTACGAGGTGGCGTTGGCGTCTAATCGCGAAGAAGCGATTGCGGAGCTGCGTCGCAGCGAGCCTGCCGTTGTGACTCTAGACCTCGGACTGCCACCCGATTCTGACGGAGTCAGTGAAGGATTTAAGGCGCTTGGACAGATACTCAAGTTAGCACCCGACACGAAAATTATTGTGCTGACAGGTCAAAACGACGTAGCGAATGCGCTGCAGGCCGTCTCGCAAGGCGCTCATGATTTCTTCGCCAAACCGTTCGAGCCCGCAGTGCTGTCGCTGATCATCGACCGCGCGTTTCGCATGCACGAGCTTCAGCTCGAGAATCGCCGCCTGCTCGCTACGCGGGAGAGCGCGATCGGAGGCGTTATCACCGGCGCGCCCGAGATGGTTGCGGTATGCAGAATGGTGGAGAAGGTTGGGTCAACCGATGCTACGGTCCTGTTGCTGGGTGAATCAGGCACGGGCAAGGAACTCTTGGCACGTGCGCTGCACGACTCGTCAACCCGAAGCAAGCAACGTTTCGTTGCAATCAACTGTGCTGCCATTCCCGAAACATTGCTCGAAAGCGAGCTGTTCGGCTACGAGCGAGGTGCGTTTACCGGCGCGTCCAAGCAGACCATTGGGCGCATCGAAACTGCCAACAAAGGCACGCTCTTTCTCGATGAGATCGGCGATCTACCCGCGGCATTGCAGGCCAAATTGCTACGTTTCCTGCAAGAACGATCCATCGAGCGGCTGGGAGGAAGAGCGGAGATCGCGGTTGACGTGCGCATTGTCTGTGCGACGCACCAAGATCTGCAGGCCAGAATTGCAGAGAGTACGTTTCGCGAAGATCTGTTTTATCGACTGGCCGGAATAGTGATTAAGGTGCCACCACTGCGCGATCGCTCGGGCGATGCGGTGCTTCTCGCGCACGCATTGACCCGGCGTTTCGCAGACGAACTGAAGCGGGGTCATCTCACGATCGCCGCCGATGCGCTCGATGCAATCGAGAGTCACCGTTGGCCCGGCAACGTACGCGAAATGGAGAATGTCATTAAGCGCGCCGTGATCATGGCCGACGGACCGATAATTCAAACTCGGGACCTCGGACTGACTGCGGGAGATGGGCAATCGGAGGCAGAGGCGTTGAACCTGCGAGAGGCGCGGGACGGCGCGGAACGGCGCGAAGTGGCGCGTGCTCTGGCGCGCGCCAATGGTAACTTGTCGAAGGCGGCCGATCTGCTTGGGGTTAGTCGGCCGACACTCTACGATTTGTTAAACCGTTTCGGGCTGCGCAAGCACGATTAACGGTGGAGAGAATCATCATGCAATTATTTTCTGCGTGCGGAAGTCGGCTGTGGCCAGTGCTTGCGCTGGCAGCCGTATCGACGTTGCTGTTGCCGGCATGTAGCAAGGAGAGTCCCGACGAGCTCATTGCGTCGGCTCGGACCTACGAGGCCAGAGGCGAGCACAAGGCGGCGATTATCCAGTTGCGGAATGCTTTGCAGCAGAAGCCGGCCGACGGGGAGGCGAGGCTACTACTGGGCCGCGCCTCATTGAATGTAGGCGACCCGGTCGGCGCGCAGAGGGAGTTCCGCAAGGCGCTCGAATACGGGCAACCGGCGGACGTCGTATTGCCGCTGCTGGCGCGCGCGATGCTCGAACTGGGGGAGGGAGACAAGCTCGTTGCCGAGTTTGGAGACCGCAAGCTCACCGTACCGGACGCCGAAGCAGCGCTCAGGGCAACGGTGGGTCAAGCCCAACTTCAGCTCGGCAAGTTTGGCGACGCGGCTGCCTCGTTCAATGCGGCGGCGGCGCTGAAGCCTGACTATCCACCGGCCCAACTTGGCCTCGCGCGACTGCTGGCAGCCGACAACAAGATCGATGATGCCAGTCGATTGATCGACGCCGTCATCCAAGCGCACCCGAAAGCGGCCGAGGCGTATGCGTTGCAAGCGGATCTCCGTTTCTCTCGCGGCGATCGAGCCGGTGCAAGAAGCTCACTGGAGCAAGCGGTGGTTGCTGACGGAAGCTTCCTGCCGGCGCGCTATGCGTTGATTCAACTCCTGATCAACGAAAAGCAATTCGACGCGGCCGCCGTCCAGCTCGAGGCAGTACGCTCACTGCGCAGTGATCTGCGCACGCAGTATTTTGACGCCGTTATCGCGCTCGGCAAGAACGACCTCGTCAAGGCGCGCGATACCGCCCAGCAAGTGCTTAAGCGCGCGCCGGAACACGTGCCGACCCTGGTGTTGGCGGGGGCCGTTGAGTTGCAGGCGGGCCAGGCGGCGACCGCCGAGGGCTACCTGCGCAAAGCCGTTGCCCTCGCGCCCCAGCACGCCGGTGCTCGTCGGATGCTCGTACGCACATATCTCGGCGCCCATCAGCCAACCAAGGCACTGGAGTCGATCCAGCCCATGCTCGCGTCTGGGACGCGGAGTGATCCCCAATTACTGCTACTCGCGGGCGAAACCTACCTCGCGAACGGAGACTTGAAGCAGGCGTCGGTTTACTACGCTGCGGCGACCGACTCCAAGCCGCAGGAGTCCCTTGCGCGGATGCGTCTGGGACAGATCGCGCTGTCAAAAGGCGACGCCGACGGCGGCATTCGTGAACTTGAGGCAGCCATCGCTCTCGATGGTGCTCCGATGCAGGCCGACATGGCGCTGATCGTCGGCCACGCGAAGAAAAACGATCTGAATCGAGCACTCCAGGCTGCCAATGATTTTGCAAAGAAGTATCCAACCAATCCCTTGTCGCAGCAGCTGCTGGGAGCGGTTCACGTGGCACGTAATGATCCAGCGGCTGCGCGCGTGGCTTTCACCAAGGCGGTCGAGCTCAGTCCGACCTACTTGCCTGCGATCATCAACCTGGCGCGGCTCGACATCGCTGAGAAAAAGCCCGGCGACGCTCGTAAACGCCTCGAGGCACTCGTTGCCAAGGACCCCAAAAACGATCAGGCGCTACTGGCGTTAACGGACGTCATGGCGCGTACCGGTGCCCCGCCCGCCGATATTGTGGCGACTCTGAAGCGCGCAATCAGTGCGAACCCACAATCTGTTCCGGCGCGACTCGCATTGATCAGTTTCTACCTGCGAGCCAAGGATTCCGCGGCAGCACTATCCACGGCTCAGGAAGCTGCGGCAGCGCTTCGAAATGAGCCTCGCATTCTGGGGGCGCTCGCGCAGGCGCATGAGGCGGCCGGCGAAACCAATCAAGCCATCGACACGCTGAATCGATGGGCGACGCTCGAACCCGGATCAGCGACGCCGGTGGTTCGCCTTGCCGCCATGTTCGCTAAACGCCAGGACTATCCCAAAACCATCGATTTGCTGCGTAAGGCGCAGAAGCTGGCGCCCGATGACCTGGGGATCGCACGCGATCTTGTGGTCGGCTATCTGCTTGCAGGAAAGTCTGACGAAGCGATAAAGGAAGCGAAGAGTCTCCAATCGACGAGACCGCAGGTTGCTGTTGGCTTCGCGCTCGAAGGCGACGTCCATACGGCGACGCAGAACTGGGGGCAAGCCGAGCGCGCCTATCGCGATGCGCTCAAAGTAGAACCGACTTCTGAAGGGCTGGCGCTGAAGCTGCACGCAACGCTGAATAGGACTAGCAAAGCAGCCCAGGCCGACGCGTTGGCGAAGAAGTGGTTAGCAGAACATCCGAAGGACGCGACTTTTCGCATTTATTTGGCGGAGCGCGCCCTGGGTGAGAAAAATGTTCGCTCCGCGGTAACGCTTTACCAAGCCGTTATCGCACTTCAGCCCGACAACGTGGTGGCCCTCAACAATCTTGCTTGGGCAGCCGGTCAGCTGGGTGATCCAAAGGCGATCGGCTATGCCGAGCGCGCGGTTCGGTTGGCACCTGAAAATGCGGCCGCTCTTGACACCCTCGGCACGCTTCTGGTGTCCAAAGGCGACGCGAGTAAAGGACTCGAGTACGTAAAAAAGGCCACCGATCTCGCACCCAAACGCCACGACATTCGACTTAACTACGCCAAGGCGCTGGTGAAGGCGGGTCGAACAGAAGACGCTCGAAAGGAACTGACCACGCTGCAGGCCGTGACTGACGAGTTCCCGGGCAAGTCGGAGATTCCCAGTTTGCTAAAACAACTTTAAACGCCGCTCAGCGCGGCTAAGAGCAATCGGGATGCAAGTCATTGCGGTGGTAGGTCTGGGCTATGTGGGTTTGCCGTTGGCCGTCGAGTTCGGAAAGAAATTTCGCACGATCGGCCTAGAGGTATCGACCCACAAGGTCGATGCCTATCGGCGACACGTCGACCCCACCGGGGAAATGACGACCGACCAGTTAGCAGCGGCTTCGTTGCTCGAGCCGACGACCGACGCCACGCAACTGCGGGCCGCCGACATCATCATTGTCGCGGTGCCCACTCCGATCGACGATGCCCATCAACCCGATTTCGGTCCATTGATCGGAGCCAGCATTACCGTCGGGCGCAATTTGAAAAAAGGGGCGACGGTCGTTTATGAGTCGACGGTATATCCGGGTGCCACGGAGGAGATCTGCATTCCCATTCTCGAACGCGAGTCCAAAACGAAGTGGAAGCGAGACTTTTTCGTCGGCTATTCGCCGGAGCGAATCAACCCGGGCGACCGCGAGCACACACTGACCCGAATAATAAAAGTGGTTGCCGGTGACACGCCAGAAACGTTGGACCGCATCGCTTGGGTTTACGAACAGGTGGTCGCCGCGGGCGTCCATCGCGCATCAAGCATCATGGTTGCCGAGGCCGCAAAGGTCATCGAAAACACGCAGCGAGATCTGAACATTGCGCTGATGAACGAACTGTCGCTCATCTTCCACCGGATCGGTATCGACACGATGGAAGTGCTGCAGGCGGCGGGGACGAAATGGAATTTTTTGCCATTTCGACCCGGTCTCGTAGGCGGCCATTGCATCGGCGTCGATCCGTATTACCTGACGCACAAGGCCGACAAGCTTGGCTACCACCCGCAAGTGATACTGGCCGGACGGCGCATCAACGACGGCATGGGTAAGTTCATCGCCGAGCAAACCGTCAAAAGCCTGATCCAGTCGGGTGTTTCGGTAAAGGGCGCGAACGTTATCGTGCTGGGACTGACCTTCAAGGAAAACTGTCCGGACTTGCGCAACTCG
>JBDTQZ010000183.1:0-5134 GCA_039931935.1 Burkholderiaceae bacterium
GCCCAGCTGATCGATCCCGACATTCCCGACGTTTATTGGGCGCTGGGCTTCGTTCATGTTCAGAGCCAGCGCCACGACCAGGCGATCAAGTCATTGCAACACGCCATCGAGCTGAATCCTTCTTACGCCGATGCTTACGCGTTCATGGGCGGCATCTACACGTATGTTGGGCAGCCGGAGAAATCCATTCCGTTGCTGCGCATGGCGCTGCGGCTTAACCCGGACGGTGGCTCGCTGTACTTCCTGCTCCTGGGGCGCGCCTATCTGTTCGAAAACGACATCGAACAGGCGCTGATCAATTTACGCGAAGGGCTGGCGCGCAATCCGGACAATGTTGAAACGCGTGTCTACTTGGCCGCCGCCTTGGTGGCCGCTGGAAATCTCGCTGCTGCCGAATGGGAGGCCGACGAGATCCGCGCGCATGAAGCCGGGTTTTCGACGCGCCGCTGGCTGGAGACCTATCCGTTGACCAGCAAGCGCCACAAGGAAAGGCTGCTGGAGCTTCTCGCGAAAGCAGGGCTGTAACTAGAAGAACGCCTGAATTCCCGTTTGCGCGCGCCCCAGAATCAGCGCGTGAATATCGTGCGTGCCCTCGTAGGTATTGACCACTTCCAGGTTCGCCATGTGTCGCACCACGCCGTATTCGTCGCTAATGCCGTTGCCGCCCAGCATGTCGCGCGCGACACGCGCGATATCGAGTGCCTTGCCGCACGAGTTGCGCTTCACGATCGACGTGATCTCGGTCGCTGCGGTGCCTTCGTCCTTCATGCGCCCCAGACGCAGGCAGCCCTGCAGGCCGAGTGCGATCTCGGTCTGCATATCGGCCAGTTTTTTCTGTATCAACTGATTGGCGGCGAGCGGGCGCCCGAACTGCTTGCGGTCGAGCACGTATTGGCGCGCTGTGTGCCAGCACGATTCGGCTGCACCGAGCGCACCCCACGCGATGCCGTAGCGAGCGGCGTTCAGGCACACGAACGGGCCCTTTAGCCCTTCAACATTGGGCAGTTCGTTTTCGGTCGGCACGAACACGTCGTCCATCGCGATCTCGCCGGTGATCGACGCGCGCAATCCGAACTTGCCGTGAATCGGCGGTGCTGACAGGCCCTTTGCGCCCTTTTCGAGGATGTAGCCGCGGATGTTGCCTGCGTCGTTCTTTGCCCACACGACAAACACGTCCGCTATCGGCGAGTTGCTGATCCACATCTTCGATCCCGTCAAATGGAAGCCGCCGTCGACACTCTTTGCGCGCGTCTCCATACTCCCCGGGTCCGAGCCGTGATTGGGCTCGGTCAATCCAAAGCAGCCGATCAATTCTCCGGTGGCGAGCTTCGGCAGATACTTTTTCCGTTGCGCTTCGGAGCCGAACTCGTAGATCGGGAGCATTACCAGCGAGCTTTGCACGCTCATCATTGACCGATAGCCCGAATCGACCTTCTCGATCTCGCGCGCGATCAGCCCGTAGCAGACGTAATTCAGCGCATGCCCGCCATACTCGGTCGGCAACGTACAGCCCAGCACGCCGAGCTCGCCCAACTCGCGAAATATCGACGGGTCGGTCTTTTCATGCCTGAATGCTTCGAGAATGCGCGGCGCCAGCTTGTCCCGCGCGTAGGCGTGCGTTGCGTCGCGCACCATCCGTTCGTCGGGCGTCAGCTGATCCTCCAGCAGGAAGGGGTCGTCCCACTTGAAGGAGGCTTTCAGCTGGTGTGATGACTCGGGAGCGTTCATCAGCGTGGGGAGCAAATTGACGGTGGTCAATGGTACGCCGCGTCACCGTTGATAAACTGACCGAGGCATGAGCCGGGTCTTGTCACTTTGCCGGCCCTCGCTTGCTGGAAGGCAATTTTGATGACCGATGTTGCTTCACTGTTTCCGCGCGATGCGTTGGGCACCGTCCATAGCGTTCTGGAACGCCACGCCGGAGAGCCGGGTGCGCTTTTGCCTATCCTTCATGACGTCCAGGATGCGCTGGGGTATATCCCTGCCGACTCGGTGCCGGCGATCGCGAAGGGGCTGAATTTGTCGCGCGCGGAAGTGCATGGCGTCATCACCTACTACCATCATTTCCGCAGCGAGCCTGCAGGACGCACCGTCGTGCAAGTGTGTCGCGCCGAGTCGTGCAAGGCGTGCGGAGCGGACGCGCTGATGGCGCACGCCGAAAAAGTCCTTGGCTGTGCGTCACACCACACTCGTGCCGACGGCGCGTACACACTCGAGCCGGTGTACTGCCTCGGCATGTGCGCATCTTCGCCGGCGATCATGGTCGGTGAAAAGCTGTATGCGCGCGTGACGCCGGACAAGTTCGATCGCGTGGTCGCCGCGCTTGGATCACGCGCATGAGTTCCGTAAGAATCTATGTGCCGCGTGACTCGGCGGCGTTGGCCGTCGGAGCCGACGAAGTCGCTGGGGCATTGCGTACCGAAAGCGCTCGTCATGGCATCGCACTCGACCTGGTGCGCAACAGTTCGCGCGGGCTCTTCTGGCTCGAGCCGCTGGTGGAGGTGGACACACCACAGGGCCGCGTCGCTTATGGACCGGTGACACCGGAAGACGTGCCAGCATTGCTCGAGGCCGTGGTCGGCGGCGGCGCGCACGCGCTTTCGCAGGGGCTGACCGAAGCGATTCCGTATCTGGCCCAACAGCAGCGGCTGACGTTTGCGCGCATGGGCATCACCGACCCGCTGTCGCTGGTCGACTATGAGGCACACGAAGGCTGGGCCGGACTGAAGCGCGCGCTGGCGCTCGATGGTGCCGCGATCGTGCAGGAAGTCACGCAATCGGGCCTGCGCGGGCGCGGCGGTGCGGCGTTTCCCGCCGGCATCAAGTGGCAGACGGTGTTTAAGACGGAAGCAGCGCAGAAGTACGTCGTCTGCAATGCGGATGAAGGTGATTCGGGAACGTTTTCAGATCGAATGACGATGGAAGGCGATCCGTACATGCTGATCGAGGGCATGACGATCGCAGGCCTCGCCGTTGGCGCGACGCAAGGCTATGTATACATTCGCTCGGAGTACCCGCATGCGGTCGCGGTGATGAACGAAGCCGTCGCGCATGCCACGGCCGCCGGCTATCTTGGAGACAGCGTATGCGGCTCGGGCCGGGCATTCCATTTGCACGTGCGCAAGGCCGCCGGTTCGTACGTGTGTGGCGAAGAGACTGCGATGCTTGAAAGCATCGAAGGCAAGCGAGGCATCGTGCGGGCCAAGCCGCCGTTGCCCGCGATCGCGGGCCTGTTCGGCCAGCCGTCGGTCATCAACAATGTCATCACCTTCGCCAGCGTCCCGTTGATTCTGGCGCGTGGCGCTCAATTCTACCGCGACTATGGCATGGGTCGATCGACCGGCACATTGCCGTTCCAGCTCGCCGGGAACGTCAAGTACGGCGGACTGGTCGAACGAGCGTTCGGGATCACTTTGCGCGAGCTTTTGTATGACTTTGGCGGTGGCAGCCGTTCGGGCCGACCGATCAAGGCAGTGCAGGTCGGCGGTCCACTGGGCACGTACCTGCCCGAGTCGCAGTGGGACCTGCCGCTCGACTACGAGGCGTACGCGGCCGCGGGCGCGGTGGTCGGCCACGGCGGCATCGTCGTGCACGATGACACGGCCGACATGTCGCAGCTCGCGCGTTATGCGATGGAATTCTGCGCGATTGAGTCGTGCGGCAAATGCACGCCGTGCCGGATCGGCTCGACGCGCGGCATGGAGGTTATTGACCGCATTTCAAGTAATCAGAACAGGGCGCAGCAGGTCATTCTTTTGCGTGATCTGTGCGATACCATGGTGAATGGCAGCCTGTGCGCGATGGGCACCATGACGCCGCTGCCGGTTCTGTCAGCGCTGAACCATTATCCCGAGGACTTCGGGATCACCAGGCCAAGTGAGAAGGCGGCCTGAGCAGGAGAAACAACATGTACACAGAACTAAGGCGAGAGATCGACTACGGCACGCCCGCCAGCAAATCGGTGGAGAGCGTGACGCTGGAGATCGACGGCGAATCCGTCACGGTGCCAAAGGGCACATCGGTGATGCGCGCAGCCGCCGAGGCCGGTATCAGTGTGCCGAAGCTATGCGCGACCGACAGTCTGAATGCGTTCGGTTCGTGCCGGCTGTGCCTGATCGAGATCGAGGGACGAAAAGGCTATCCGGCTTCGTGCACCACACCGGCCGAAGCCGGCATGAAGGTGCGCACGCAGAGCGACAAACTGCGGCAGATCCGCCAGGGCGTGATGGAGCTCTACATGTCCGACCATCCGGCCGACTGCCAGGCGTGCAGCCGCGCCAACGGCGACTGCGAGCTGCAGGAAATGGCGGTTTCGGTTGGGCTGTCGGACGTGCGCTACGGCGTCGGTGACCGGTACGGCGGTGCGCATCACCTGAATGACACCAAGGATGAGTCCAATCCCTACTTCGCGTACGACCCGGCCAAGTGCATCGTCTGTTATCGCTGCGTGCGCGCATGCGAGGAAACGCAGGGCACGTTTGCGTTGACGGTCAGCGGCCGCGGCTTCGCATCACGCATCGCGGCCGGGAAGGATCAGGCCTTCATGGACAGCGAGTGCGTCAGTTGCGGCGCGTGTGTACAGGCGTGTCCGACGGGCTCGCTGCAGGAGAAGACGTTGATCAAGCTCGGTATGCCCGAGAAAAGCGTCATCACGACCTGCGCGTACTGCGGTGTTGGCTGCGGATTCAGAGCTGAGATGAAGGGCAGCCAGGTCGTCAACATGGTGCCGTGGAAGGATGGCAAGGCGAATGAAGGTCACTCGTGCGTCAAGGGCCGCTTCGCGTGGGGCTACGCGACGCACAAGGACCGCATCACGAAGCCGATGATCCGCAAGAAGATCAGCGATCCGTGGCAGGAAGTGAGCTGGGACGAAGCAATCAATTACGCGGCTTCGGAGTTCAAGCGCCTGCAGGCGACGTACGGCAAGGATTCGATCGGCGGAATCACCTCGTCACGCTGCACCAACGAAGAAACGTATCTGGTGCAGAAGCTGGTGCGGGCGGCGTTCGGTAACAACAACGTCGACACCTGTGCCCGTGTGTGCCACTCGCCCACAGGCTACGGCCTTGGCCAGACGTTCGGCACATCAGCGGGAACGCAAACCTTCAAGTCGGTCGAGCAGTCCGACGTAATC
>JBDTQZ010000184.1:0-5117 GCA_039931935.1 Burkholderiaceae bacterium
ACGAGATCGTGCGCGCCGTCGATGAAAGCGTGACCGACATCGGCATCGTCGCCGGAGATGTGCGAACCGACCGGTTGGAGACGCTGCCCTACCGGGACGATCGGCTGGTTCTGGTGTGCTCGACCAACCATCCGGTGGCGCATGCGGCATCGATCGAATTCGTCGACACCCTGGAGTACAACTACGTCGGGCTGGACGAGTCCAGCGCCATCCACCGGTTTCTGACCCAGGCGGCGAGTACGGCGGGTCGCAAGTTGACCTCGCGCATCGAAGTCGGCAATTTCGAAGCACTGTGCAGGCTGGTGGAGGCTGGTGTGGGACTGGGTGTGGTGCCCGAGTCGGCAGCCAGCCGATACGCCACGAGCATGCAGATCAAGGTGATCCAGCTTCGCGATGCTTGGGCGCTCAGAAAACTCCGGATTTGCGTGCGCAGCATCGAGCAACTGCCCACATTTGCCCGCGAACTGGTCGACGCCTTGATCGCCGGGACTTCGCCAGTCACCCCCTGCGAACGCACAGCTTCAAAACTGGCGATCACCATTGCTGCGAAGGCTTTGCGTCGGGCTGGGGCCGTAGCGGCTTGACACATGGTGGATATGGTTGAACCGCGCTGATGTGGTCCGGGCCTGAGGTCGGCCAGTGGCCATCGAGAACCAGCCCGAAGCAGTCTGCGTCAGCGGGAATCGGGGTTTTTCGGCTCACGCACCCGGATCAGCCCTTCCTGCGCAACCGATGCAACCAGGCGCGCATCTTGGGTATAAACGCTGCCGCGGCAAAAACCTCTTGCACCCCCTGCCGCCGGAGAGTCCATGGAGTAGAGCAGCCAATCGTCCATGCGAAAGCTGTCGTGGAACCACATCGCATGGTCGAGACTGGCCACCTGCAGACGGCTTTGCAGGTAGCTGAGGCCGTGCGGATTCAATGCGGAGCGCAGCAGACCGAAATCCGAGGCATAGGCCAGCATCGCCTGGTGCAGAACCGGGTCATCGGGCAATGGGCTTGGGGCGCGCAGCCAGGCATGGGCGACCGGCGGACCCACCGCCGGTGCGAGCAGGTCGACGGGGTCAACCGGGCGGATTTCGACCGCGATGCCCACCATCACCGCTGCGCGCCGGGCTTCGGGCAGGTGCTCCGCGATTCGACGGCGCAAGTCTTGATCGCTGGCCAGGCCCTCCGGACCGACCACCTGCGGCATCGGCTGGCAATGGTGAACGCCGACTTCCGGCACCTGGAACGACGCCGAAAAATTGAAGATCGGCTGGCCATGCTGCACGGCCACGACGCGGCGCGTGGTGAAGCTGCCGCCATCGCGAATGCGCTCGACCTCGTAGACGATCCGAGCCGTCTTGTCGCCCGGCCTGAGAAAGTAGGCATGCAAGGAATGCACACTGCGTGCCTCGTCAACGGTCATTGCGGCCGACATCAGCGCCTGGCCGAGCACCTGGCCGCCAAACAGGATGGGGCTGCCGATGTCCTGGCTGATGCCGCGAAACAGGTCGTGTTCGAGCCGTTCGACCCGCAGCAGCTCCACCAGCTTGTCGACACGATCGTTCATTGAGGGCGACCCAGAACAAGTCCCCGTGAATGCGGGCGCCCGCCGACGGGATGGACTGCAAGGCGCAAAACGCAGACGGGTCGGGCGGCCCGGCGAGGCTTTGTAACGCCGCAGACCGACCGGCAGCGGGACGTCCGCGCCACGAGCGGCTTGTTCAGCGTTGCCTTGGAACCCACATGCAGCAAACCGCGGGTCTGGGCGCGCACGAGCGTGGGTCGATGGCCATGGTTTTGAAGGCCTCTGGTCATTGCGACTATTTTTTTGGTTGTTTGCAGGGGTTACCGCAGGCTTGCCTTGATGGGGTACGGCAAGCGTGCGAGCGATTGCTGCAACGCTTCGAGCAGCTGGTCCGTCTGTGGACCTGAGGCCACTTTGTCGATCAGCACCTGCAGACTGCCGTCGCCCTGTGTCTCAATCTGGGGTCGGCCTGTAGCGCCCATCTTGAGACCGTCGCAAACGTCGTCAACCAACGTGGCGACCACCTTGTGCGCTGCCAGCATGCGCAGCTCGGGCTTGTAGATTTTTCCGACGTTGGTCATCGGCATGCTGTCGATGATGGTGACCGATTTGGGTTTGGCGGGGGCTTCGTCGACCCGAGCGGCGGTGAATTCGAGCAGCTCGGCTTCGCTGGCTAAGGCGCCCGGCATCAAGCTCGCAAAAACCACGGGCAATTCGCCGGCATAGGCATCCGGCGCGCCAACCGCAGCACAGAACTGGACGGCCGGATGCGCGCCCAGTGCATCCTCGATGACCTTGGGATCGATGTTGTGGCCGCTGCGGATGATCAAATCCTTGGCCCGGCCGCTGAGTCGAAGCCGGTCCTGATCGTCCAGCCAGCCCAGGTCGCCAGAGACCAGCCACCCGTCGGTGGTAAAGGCCTTGGCATTGTCGGCCGGATCGAGAAAGCCTGAGAACAGGTTGGGCGACTTGAAGAGCACCATGCCCTGTTCGCCGGGCGGCAAGCTGCGCTCGGAGGGGTTGCCCTGGTCATCCAGTCCGACAACGCGGATCTGTGAATAAGGCAGCCGAAAACCAACGCATCCCGCTGGGCCCTCCACCCCGGGCGGCGTAATCGTCGAGATGCCTGCCATTTCGGTCATGCCCAGGCTTTCGTGCACATGCAGTCCGGACAGCTGCTTGAAACGGGCAGCCAGCTCAGGGGCGAGCACGGCGCCACCGGCGCGACAGTATCGGATCGACGAAATATCGGCTCCGGCCAACGGCACGTTGGCAAGCGCTGCGAGCATGGTGGGAACTGCCGACAGCGACGTCGGCCGGTATTTTTCGACCAGGCGCCAATAGTTGTTGATCACCTCCTTGCTGCGGAACAAGGTGGTGGTCGGAATGATGACTTCGACACCGGTCGAAAATGAAGCCAGCGAGGCTGGCAGAACGCCAGCCACATGAAACAGCGGAAAGCCGTTGATGGTGACGTCGGTGTTTCTCATACCTTGCATTTGCACACTGGCCCAGGCGGTAAAAACCTGGGCTCCGTGGCTGTGACGCGCCAGCTTGGGACAGCCCGTGGTGCCGCCGGTGTGGAAGTAGGCGGCGATGTCGCTAGGCGCAATGTCACGCCCGCTGAGCAGTCGGTCGCCGGGTTCAACTGCCCGCATCCCGTTGAAATCGATCACACCTTCCGGCAGTTCGGTCCTTGCGCTTGTGGGCTCGTCATGGGGTGCCACCCGGAGCACCGTCGCCAGTGCGGGAAGCTGCTGGCGCAAGCGCATCGCTTTGGACCAGATGCCGGCGTCATCGTCCGATCCATAGGCGATCAGAACTTTGGCACGCGACGCTTTCATCAGCGAAACCAGCTTCTCGTCGGTCAGCAGCGGGTTCAGTGGCTGGACGATGCCGGCAGCCTCACCTCCCCACAGCGCCAGGTGGTATTCGAGACAGCCTGGTAACAGCACAGCAACCGCGTCATCGGATCTGACACCGAGTTTGTGAAAGAGGTTGGCAGCTTGATGGATGCCGGTCAGCAACTCGTTGTACGACCAGCGGATCGGCGTGTCGTCCGGGTCCGCGCTGGGCAAGAAAGTGAGTGCGGTCCGGTTGCCGAAGGCTTGAGCAGCGTTCCGGAAAATTTCGTAAGTGCTGCGCACCGGCACGGCCACATCGATCGGTGTGCGTTCGAGCATCTGAACATCTTCGATGCTGCGAATCGGGAACGACTGGGAAAAGGGCGGATGGATGGGATTCAAAACAATGGCCTTGGCTTTCAGTGACAGACGTCTTCAGTCGGCTTTCTGCTATCGGCCGCATCGCATGAATGGGGTTCGCTTGAAGGCAGCTTCGGCGGCTTCAACCCTGCCCCAGGGCGATGAAGCGCTGCAGATGATGGTCTCCATCGCCCAGTTGGTGATCGATCATCACCAGCCGTTTGGCGTAGTGTGACAGCGGCAGTTCCCAAGTCATGCCGATGCCGCCGTGCATCTGGATGCTCTCCTCGGCCACCAGGGTTCCGATGCGCCCGATACTGAACTTGGCAGCCGACAGCGCGCGCTCGCGCGTCAGCCGGTCGGCATGGATGGCCACCGCCGCGTTGATGACGGCGGAACGCGCCTGCTCGATCTCGATCAACAGCTCTGCCATGCGGTGTTGCAGGGCCTGGAAGCTCCCGATCAAGCTGCCGAACTGCTTGCGCGTGCGCAGGTGATCCAGGGTGGCGGCCTTGGCCGCCTCCATGGCGCCGAGTGCCTCCGCGCACAGCGCCAGCACGCCGCGGCCAATGGCCCGTTCCAGCGTGGCATGGCCTTGGCCTTCGACGCCCAGCAAGGCATCTTCGCCGAGCTCCACCCCATCCATTGACAACTCGGCCACACGGCCGCCATCGATCGCGGGGTAGCCGTGCACAGCCAGCCCGGAAGTCTTGGCAGGCATCAGGAACAGGGAAATGCCGGTCTCGCTGTCGACATCGCCGGCCGTGCGTGCCGACACCACAAACCAATCGGCGTGTTCACCGTGCGCGACCACCGCCTTGGCGCCGTTGAGCGTCCAGCCAGCAGCGCTGCGCTGCGCCCGAGACGCCACCCGGGCCATTTCGTAGTGGGCGTTGGGTTCTTCGTGCGCCAGGGTTGCCATCGTGGAGCCACCGATGATCTCGGGCAGCAGCGCCTTTTGCGCCTCGTTGCCGGCCGCAGCGATCGCGTCGCCGGCCAGCACAGCGCAGCCGAGCAGCGGCTCGACCACCAGCTCATGGCCCAGTGCCTCGAAGACCACGGCGATGTCCAGACCGATGCTGTCGGCGCTGCCGAAGCCGCCATCGGGTTCGCCAAACAGCGAGCCGATCACACCCAGCTCGGCCAGACCCTGCCAGATCTCGGGGCTGAAGCCGTGGGTCGACCTGGCAATGCGGTCGCGCGTTTCGAAAGAATACGCTTTGGCAAGAAAGCGCTTCAGGCTGTCGGCCAGCATGCGCCGGCTTTCGGTATGTTCAAAGTTCATGACAGCACCTTCACAGTCCCAGGATCATCTTGGCGATGATGTTCTTCTGGATTTCGTTGGAGCCGCCGTAGATCGACAGCTTGCGGTCGCTGAAATAGCGCGCGGCCGAGGACGC
>JBDTQZ010000185.1:0-5116 GCA_039931935.1 Burkholderiaceae bacterium
TCCCGCGTTCGTCTGCAACGCCGGTCGCGCCCGCTACGCCCAAGAGCGCAGTCGCGAGCGGTGCGCCGGAACAACGGTCGATGCTCGACGCGAATCCACACCTGGCTGAGCGCCGGGCACAAGCGCTTCGAAATCTCTTTCCAAAACTTTCGAGCTGGTTCGGAAGCCGTCGCGACGCGTTGTTAATCGGCGAAATCAACGAGTATTTGTCACAGGCCAGCAACGTTACGGATCTCGAACAACGAATTCGCGTGATCGAGCAGCAGAGGCACTTCTCGTAGTAAACAGTCGGCTGCGGAATCATGGCCATCCAGGCGTGATTTCGCAGCTTGACGCGCCTCGGCTAGAGGTCGTAGCGTGCTGTCAGCCTTTGCTGATCCATGCGCGACTCGCACTTTCCGGTCACGATCAAAACGAGCGCGCCCGCGCTCGATGGCGTCATAGAGCGCGGTCGACTGCTCAAGGCGCTCGCGCAACTGCCTGCACCCGCAAAGTGGTTGCAGTCACCCTCCGGAACCGGCAAATCGACGCTCGCCGCGAGTTACGCGCGCAGCCGCAAGATGCCACTTGTCTGGTATCGGCTCGATGAACGAGACAACGACCCGGCGTTTTTTTATTCGGAATTTGCGCATGCGGTTCGCACGCAGCTCGCCTCAAAAAGCCAGCTCCCAAAATTCTCGAGCGACGATCACGACCGGCAGCAGGATTTTGCGCAGCGTTTCGGTGTAGCGCTGAGCGGCCTATCCGCAAAGCCGGTGCTGATCGTGCTGGATGACGTGCAGTGCATTTTCAACGAAGAGATGCAGCGCGCACTCGCGGCGATGCCCGCGTCTGCACATCGCAACGAGCTTCTCTTCGTATCCCAGTCCAGTGCACCGACACCATTTTTCGACGCAATAGCAGCAAGTCAGCTTTCGCTACTGAATGACGCTGATCTTCGTTTCGATGTCGACGAATGCAAATCGATGATCTCGGCGTTGCGAATCGGCGACGCGCACAGTGAAAGCATCGCCGCCTTAACCGGCGGTCACGCCGGTGCTTTGATTCTCGCGTGCGAACTGTTGCGGGGCACTGATCCTAAAAGTGTGCTCGGAGTCGAAACGGTGGAGCGTGTTCATTCGCACCTGCTGACGAAGCTGGTCGAGCGCATGCCGCAGCCTCGGAGCGAGCTGCTTCGGCAGACGGCTTTCGTCAGACAACTGACGCGCCCGATCGCAGAGCAGCTGGCGGGATCCGAGGCGGCTGCGGAAATCGACGCGCTGGTGGAGAGCGGTCTACTTCGTCGTGGGGGCAGCGCCGCCAATGAGGCGTTCGAAGCACACGGGCTCGTACAACAAGGCATGCGCGCACTCGTGCGCAGCCGCTTGGACCCGACTGAGGTGGAGGAGCTGTCCGAGCGAACCGCGACAATTCTGATCGCCAACGGACAGAGGGAAGCAGCCTTCACGCTTCTATCTGAGATCGGCTCGACGGCGCGCGCACTAAAGGTCTTACGGCAGCTGGCCGAGCGCTATGCCGCGCAGGGACAAGTCGATCTGCTAATGAGTGCGATCGCCAAGCTGCCGGCAACAGAAGTTCAGCGCGATGCATGGCTTTGTTTTTGGACGGGACAGGCGCTGCTACGAATTAATGAAGAACAGGCACGCGTCTGGTTCAGCCACGCCTATGAAGCGTTTGCAGCAGAGGGCGATACATCAGGCATGCGGCTCGCAGCCGCTAGCAGTGTGATTGCCTTGACTCTTGAGTGGGCCGATCTGCAGCAGCTCGATGTCTGGATCGCGCGCCATTCAGATGCGGGCGGCGACACGATAATCGCCAGCGGCGATCGATTCGAACCGTACCTGTTGATGGGGACGATCTGCTCCGCACTCGTGAGGGGTGCTTATCTGACGCAGATTGACCCGGATGCGTTGATTGCGCGGATGCGCATCCTGCTCGAATCGACGGCGGTGTGGTTGTCTGACGATCAGAAGGTACAGGCGGCAACCATTCTTATGAAGCACGGCCATGCTTTTGTGCGGTACGAGCTTGCACGAACCGTGATCATCGCAACTCGATCGCTGCAGCAGGGCTCAACTGGCGGCGCCTTGCACCGCGGCCGCTGGCTGATTGCTGCAGCCCACACCCATCTCACCCGCGGCGACATCGACCAAGCCGCTGCCGACCTGAACGAAGCGCGAGCGTTAGCCGAGCAGTCGCAATCGGCCCGACTGTTTTTCGAAGTTGGGTTCGAAGCCACCGATCACTACATGAAGTCGCCTGACTTGCAGCGGGCGTCTGAGGAGTTGGATCGCCTTGAAGACATCGTTACCAAGGCGCCGCCGGCGCAGCGTGCCGAATATTCTCGAATGAAGGCGCGCCTGCTGCTGTTGCAGGGGCGATTTACCGAGGGGCTGCAGTGGGCTCGGGAAGCCATGCAGATGGCAATACCCGCCGGTCTGACCGCTGCGAACCTTCGCATGTTCGAGATCGAGCTTATCTATGCCTTGGTCGCGAATGAACGGATCAGTGAAGCACTTGAACTTGCAAGCCAACAGGACTACGAACCGCGCGAGATGCGGCTGGCCATCGAAAATTGCTTGCGCTTTTTACTCGAAGAATCTGATGTTCAGGCGCTGCGTACCGGTTTACAAAACGCGAGGCAAGTCGGTTTCGCCCATCTCTTCGATCGGGCGCGTGCACCACTGGCGCGAATCTGCGAGGCGGCTCTTGCAAACGGTATCGAGACGGATTACGTGCTCGGTTTGATCGCGGCCAAGCAATTGTCTCCCCCGCCCCTTACCGGATCCCATTGGCCGTGGCCGGTGCATGTACGCGCGCTGGGCGGATTTCGCCTGGAAGTTGACGGCAAACGATATCGCCCGTCGCACAAGGCACAGGACAAGCCGCTGGAACTGCTGAAACTGCTGCTGACATGCCAGGCGCTGGGTCGCGAGTCGGCCGAGAAGGCATGGATCGCCGAGCGCCTATGGCCCGACGCGGAGATCGACAACGCGCGCAAGTCGCTTGACATGACCCTTGCCCGCTTACGTCGACTGCTCGGACGTGAAGACGCAGTAGTGGCAAACGAAGGGCGATTGCAACTATCTCCGACCACCGTCTGGACCGATATACGCGTTCTGCTCAACTCGATCTCGCATGCTCAGGTAAGACGGGACCTGCATGCAATGGGAATAGCCAGCTCAAACAAAGACGCGGCAACGAGCATCATCAAGTTGCTCGACAACTACACGGGTCCATTTCTGGCCGATGAAGAGGGCCCGGCCTGGCTGTTGGCAGGCAGGGAGGCGATCGCAGCACGGGTCAGGCAGGCGCTGTTGGCGGCCGACGCCATGCTCGACGGCGCTGCCGACACGGTGCTGATTCCAGCGCTTGAGAGAGCGTTTGCCGCCGATCCGACGTCGGAAGACCTTGCTCAGGCATTGATGCGGGCACACTTGCGTCTTGGTCAGCATAGCGAGGCGATCCGTGTCTATCGCCGACTGCGTGAAATGCTGTCCCTACTGCTGAGCATTGTGCCTTCGGCTGAATCGGACGATATTCGAGACCGGGCTTATGCCGCGGAATCAGCAAAGACTGCCAACTTAGTCCCCTAGCTTGCAACCAACGTCAACCGTTTGAACTGAAAGGACCCGCCATGGCGCAAGGCAATACTCTCCTTACCAATTTGAAGAACGCACTGAAAGCAGTCGATGACGCGCCACCGTCAATCAAGAATCGACCTGAGTTTCAAAAGCTAAGGGGCGCATTGACCTTAGCCATCCAGAACCTGGGGACCACACCGGGACCGACGCCAACGCCTAATAACTGACATCTGGACTGCCGCGAAGTGCGGCGGTCCACGCGCCCGGCGCCGGTAAGCAATGAACAAAACAAGACAATGGGCACCCAACCCATACGCGATAGCCCAGCTGCTGCTCGACACCCTCGACATCGAGTCGGTATACGAGTCAAGCGGCGACGCGGCCGACAAGTTCTTACTCGGCGCGTTTAACGTAAGGGGCGAGCAAACGACGTTGACGGAGGCCGTTGAATTATTTCGACAGCTCGCCGTTATCGTTGGCCGCCCTATGTCGATGGCGGAGGTCTTACAGCTTGCGGAAGCCAAGCAGCTGGCACAGGTTTTCGCGGTCGAGCAGCTGCAGCGCGTCCTTCCCTATCTAGTGCCTCTGAAGGACGCCGAATTCCAGCCTTTCGAAAACGTGCCGAATCCCAATGGGCAGTCCGGCCGTACATGGTTTGGAGACGCTGGACAACTCGTCATGGACAACGCGTCTTATCTGGATCCCGTTCAGGGCGCGGTCAGCAATTGCTATTTGATTTCAGCGATGATCGCACTGGCGTGGACCAAACCGCCGTCGTGGGAAGCGGGCCTGCGCTCGACACGATTCAACCCACCGGAGGAAGCGTCGTTCGAGTGGCGGTTTCACAGCGATCGCGGGCGTGAACGCAGCCCCGTCAAGATTTCCGGCCGCATTCCGATGAATGCGAGAGAGAAACCTCGGTACGCTAGATCGGCGTCGGGCGAGTCCTGGCCGGGAATGCTGGAAAAGGCGTACGTGATGAAGATGCGCGCGGCCGATGCGAAAGGAAAAGAACCAACGCTAGCCGACTATCAAGCCATCGAAAGGAAAGGGTCGACGCCGCCGCGTGCGTGCCAGGTCCTAGCGGGCGGCGTCGTGGGAGGAGAAATTCTCGATACAGCCTCGGACATAAAACTGTTTTCACCGCGCGCCGGGCTGGTGAAAACTTCCGGCGTAGTACGTCGGCCTGTGATGGCGTGGACGAAAGACGACATCGGTGTCAAAGATCGGAAAGTCTGGGAGAAAACCGGACTGTGGCCGAACCATGCGTACGCCCTGTTAGGCGTGATGCCCTCCAAGCACATCGTCCTGCGCAATCCGCATGGGGTGGCGACAACCGCGCGCCGCGGATATGCAACCGGCGAGTGGCAACCCGTGGATCGCGATCCAGTGGAACTCAATAAGAATGGAGTCTTTGCGATTTCGCCCGCCTTGTTCTTCAAGCATTTTGAAGACATGGGCTGGGTGGAGCACGAACCCCAGTCGCGACGCAGTTCACGCCGCGGCGAATAGTTGCCGGCGTTCGATGGCTT
>JBDTQZ010000186.1:0-5114 GCA_039931935.1 Burkholderiaceae bacterium
GGGGTTCCTGCAGCGATCCGACTTCGGCACCGACTACCGTCGGGGAGCAATTCCGGACTGGCTGGTCGATGCGGCGCGGACGCTCGACTTTGAGCGTATTGCGAGTGTTGTCGCGCAGGCGCGCACCGCCAACGAGGCGCAGCGCGAAAAGCGCCGTCAGGCATGGCTCGCAAGCCAGATCGAGGTGATCGAAGGGGGCGACGTAGCGGCCGGTGAGGTGAGTTCCGATGAGACGTACATGAAGCTCGCACTCGATCAGGCCCATAACGCGTGGGCGTTGTCTGAAGTGCCGGTCGGCGCCGTGATCGTGAAGGACAAGAAAGTCCTGGCGACGGGATTCAATCAGCCAATCGGCACCGCGGACCCGACCGCGCATGCGGAAGTCCGCGCGATGCGCGCCGCAGCGCAATTGCTCGGTAACTATCGTCTTACTGATTGTGAGTTGTACGTAACGCTCGAGCCCTGCGCGATGTGCGCGGGCGCGATGCAGCACGCGCGCATCAAGCGTCTCATTTTCGGCGCGCCGGATCCGAAGACCGGTGCGTGTGGCAGCGTCGTCGATCTGTTCGCCGAGCCTCAGCTTAACCATCACACCACCGTTCGAGCGGGTGTTCTTGCGGACGAGAGCCGCCGATTGTTGTCGAGCTTTTTCGTCGAGCGACGTGAGCTGAAGCGGCAAGGCAGCTTGCCGCCCGATGCCGACGAAAGTGAGTAGCAAGACCCTCGGCATCGTTGCGCCGTCCGGATTTATTCCGGACCCGGCGGCAGTGGATCGCGCGGCTTCGTTTTTCGCGGCCCGAGGATGGAAGGTCGAGGCGAGCGAAAGTGTTTTCACGCGCGAGCAACGTTTTGCCGGCAGCGACGATCAGCGCCTGGCTGACTTGCAACGCTTCGCAACGGACGTCAAAGTCTCGCTGGTCGTATCGGCGCGCGGCGGCTATGGTCTATCACGCCTTCTGGACCGAATCGACTTTGCAGCGATCAAGGCGCGTGGCCCTGTGATGGTCGGCTACAGCGACTTCACCGCGTTCAACCTAGCGTATCTCGCGCGCGGCGGTGTGAGCTTCGCCGGGCCCTGCGCCGTCGAGTTCGGCGCCCCGGAGCCGAGCGCTTACACGATCGAACATTTTTTTGGTGTGCTGGGCAGCAAGCGGTATGCAATCGACCTCGAGCTGCAGGGACCGCGCGCCGATGTTTCCGGGCGGCTTTGGGGTGGCAATCTCGCGATGGTCGTGGCTTTAATTGGGACACCGTACCTTCCGCGCGTGCGCGGCGGCATTCTTTTTCTGGAAGACGTTAACGAACCCGCATACAAACTCGAGCGCATGTTTTATCAATTGGCACACGCCGGCGTCTTGCAGCGGCAGGCGGCGATTGTGCTCGGTGACTTTTCGCCGATCACGCCGATGCCCAACGACAACGGCTTCAATCTGGATGCGGCGATTGCCCGCCTCCGACAAATCAGCGCTGCGCCCGTGTTCACTGGCTTGCCGTTCGGCCACTCGCTGCGCAAGCTGACCCTGCCCGTCGGTGGACGTGCAAGACTGGCCGTCAAGGGCAGTGGCAGTGCGACGCTCGAGCTCAGCCGCTATCCGAATCTGCTTTGATGGCGGACTCAGCCCGCCTATGATCGCGCCCTGACGATGACGGACACCTTATGTCTGGCCCGCTGACCCGATTCGGCTTCGCCGAGGAAACGCCTGAGCAACGGCAGGAGAAGATTCTTGCCGGCGTCATGGCATCGGTTTATCGCCAGGTGCCGCAGTCGGTGCTGGTCAGCATCGTCGGCGCTTTCGCGCTTGTCATGGTGCTATGGAATTCGATTGACCAGGATCTGCTGCTCGGCTGGTCTCTGCTCATTCTGTTTGAATCGCTATTGCGGCTGCGCCTCTCGTACAGATTTCGACGCGCGGCGTTTATCGCTGAATCAGTCGACTGGTGGGCCCAGCGCTGGGTCGTGCAGGCGGTGGCAGCGGGTTTGCTGTGGGGCGTCGCGGGCTTCATGTTTTTTTCGAACAACCAGCCGCTGCATCAGGTGGTGCTGGTGGCCGTCGTGCTCAGCGTGGCATTCGGATCGTTGACGCTGTACGCGAGCCATCGTCCCGCGTTTCACGTATTCATGCTGCTCGCAGTGCTGCCGCTGATCGCTCGCATGGTCGTTGTGCAGGACCCGACGTACTACACGGCTGCCGTCGTGATGACTGCGGTGTTCCTGTTCACTGTGCTTTACGGACGCGACTTCGGCAACGCGGTGTTCGAGTCGGTCAAGAACACCTACGAAAACGAAGTGCTGGTGGAGCAGCTGGTCGCCGAAAAGCGAATGGCGGAGGAGGCCCGGCGCGAAGCGGAAAACGCTACGCGCTCGAAGACTCAGTTCTTTGCGGCTGCAAGCCACGATCTGCGGCAACCTCTGCAGGCGATTGGAATCTATGTGTCTTTGCTGAAAAAGCGGGCGCACGGCCCGCTCGAACCGCTGGTCAACAATTTATCGACAGCGGTTGAGACCCTGTCAAAGCTGGTAGAAGAGCTGCTTGAAATCTCACGACTCGATTCTGGGTCGATTCAACCGCGCGTCGAACAGGTGCTCATCGATGACATGTTTTCATTGCTCGAGCAGGAATTCACCCCGCTGGCGGCATCTAAAGGTTTGTCGCTGCGCATAAGACGCGGTGGGATTCCGATCGATAGCGATGCGTTGCTTCTGCAGCGTGTGATTCGAAACCTGTTGGCCAACGCCATTCGATATACGCAGAAGGGTGGTGTATTGCTGGCTGCACGCGCGCGCAATGGACTGATCAGCCTTGAAATATGGGACACCGGTCCCGGCATCAAGCAGGGTGAGCTCGATCGCATCTTCGAGGAGTTCTATCGAGGTGAAAGCTCGAAGGCCGAGAACAGCGGCTCGGGTTTTGGACTCGGGCTGTCGATCGTCAAGCGTATCTGCGGTTTGCTCGGTCATCCGCTGATCGTGACCACACGGCCCGGCACCGGTACGGTGTTTCGCGTCGAAGTGCCGCGCTCGAGCTCGCCACTGCGTATCAAGCGCAGCGCGCCGGAAAGCCTTGATGTGACGATCCGTCCGTTAGACGGATTCACGTTTGTCGTCATCGAGGACAACGCGGAAATCCTGAACAGCCTGACGCGCTTGATCAAGTCGTGGGGCGCGGAGGTAGTGCCATCGACGGGCTATAACGCGCAACTGATCAAGCGCATCAGCGTCCAGCAGCGGATCGACGCGATTCTGGCCGATCACAATCTAGGGCCGCATTCGATCAGCGGCGTCGAGGCCGTGTTCAGGGTGCGCGAGCTCGTGGGATTTCCAATCCCAGTGGTGATGCTGACGGCGATTCAGGGAGTCGACGTGCTATCGGAATTTCAACGCGTAATGCACGAGCGGCTCGAGCTCAGCCCGACGATGTCATCAGCGATCGCGCGCAGTCGTGTTGAAGAACCGACGGTGCTTCAGAAGCCGACAACCGCCGCTGTGCTGAACAACACTTTGGCTGAGATGCTTGGGATCACGACCTTGCCGATGGTGCGACCTACGGCGGATGAGACTGCGTCGGCTAGCGACGCAACGTAACGAAACTCAACCGATGTCGTATCCGTGCCTGCGCGCCGCAAGCAGCGCCTCGGTGCGATTCGACGCGCCGAACGCGCGATAGATCGCGGTCACGTGGGTCTTGACGGTACCTTCGGACAAACCTAGTTCGCGGCAAATGATCTTGATCGGTGCGCCGCGTGCCAGAAGCTTCAGCACCTGTTCCTGGCGCTCGGTCAACTCGACGCGTCCGCTGTCACCATCGCGGGAGCGTTCGGAGTTTCCGAAGATCCCGGCGCGATTGACTTCCTCCAGCAGATCGGCCGGAATGTAAACGCCACCGGACAGGACAAACTTGACGGCGGACAGCAGCGTCTCCGATGCCATCGACTTGGGAACGAATCCGGCCGCACCGAGCTGCAGGACACGCATCACGCTGCGTTGGTCCTGATTGCCTGAGAGCACCAGGATCTTCATTTCCGGCGCTTTGGCCACCATTGCTTCCAGCAGGGCGGTGCCTGATACACCAGGCATGCCGAGGTCGAGCACGACCAGATCGAGCTCGGGCTGTTCTTCCTGGATCTTCAGCGCGCCTTCGGCGGTGCGCGTCGTGATGACTTCAGCGGATGGATCGAGATCCAAAAACAATACGCTGAGCGCATCGGTGATAAGCGAATGGTCGTCGACGACAAGTATTTTCATGGTGTTTAATTCGAGCGCCGCCAAGCCCAAATGCAACAAGCCTGGTTATGCGCGCGGAGGGCGGCATTGTAGACCGCGCATTCCGGCCACCCATACGGGGAATTGCGCGCGTCGATGCGGTCAATCGTGCGGTTTGATGCGCCGGTGCCACTGCCTCATGCGGGCCGCGGATTGATTGCGGCTGCACACGCCTTCGCTCTTGCACGCGCTTCGTCGGTCGACGCCGCGCGGGCCAGCGCCACGCCCATGCGCCGCTTTACGAAAGATTCCGGCTTGCCGAACAGTCTCACGTCGCTGCCCGCAACGGCTAGTGCCTCGGCAACACCATCGAAGCGCATCGCGCGTGCATCGTGGCCGCCGTAGATAACCGCGCTTGCGCCGTGATTGCGCAGTGAGGTGTCAACCGGCAGTCCGAGAATCGCACGCGCATGCAGTTCGAACTCGTTCTGCCACTGCGTCGCCATCGTCACCATGCCCGTGTCATGCGGCCGCGGGCTCACTTCCGAAAACCAGACAGCATCGCCTTTGACAAACAGCTCGACGCCGAAGATGCCGGTCCCGCCGAGGTCGTCAGTCACAGCCCTCGCATAGTCACGCGCCTTCGCCAGCGCCGCTGCAGCCATCGGCTGCGGTTGCCAGCTTTCAACATAGTCGCCGGCAACCTGCACGTGGCCGATCGGCTCGCAAAAGTGCGTCTCAATCCGGCCATCGCCAACCGCGCGCACCGTGAGCAACGTGATTTCGTAGTCGAAGTCGATCAAGCCCTCGATGACCACCCGACCGAGTGCAACACGGCCGCCCGCGTTCGCATAGCGCCAGGCAACCTCGATCTGATCTTCGGTATCGACGCGGCTCTGTCCTTTACCGGACG
>JBDTQZ010000187.1:0-5097 GCA_039931935.1 Burkholderiaceae bacterium
TTCGCGTCGCAGATGAACAGAACTTTCAGATTTGTCGCCATCAACAACCCCAAGGTAGCCACGGCCGTCGGGTCCGGTGTCACACCGAAGACTTCGAGCTGACCCCACTCTCGCCCCGATAGCAAGCCCAGCAGCGGGTGAACCAGTAGCGCGAAAGCGAAAATAGCGATGCCTGTGCGCGACGCCACACTTGGGTTGGAGTCGAACCGCAAGTGGTCGCGCACCACTCCAATCCACATCAGCAGCAGTGCCTCGATAATGAAACCTGCGGCAAAGTAGCTTGCTGCCCAATTGATCGTCGCGTAATGCCGCCAGTGAAAAGCCCACGCAATCCAAAGCCAGCACGCTGCAAGTATTGCCGCAATCATGCGGCCGCGCCACGCTATACGACTGCGCATCAGCAAGAAGATCGTCAGGCCGGCAAACAGCGCGGCAACATGCAGCGGCCAGATTTCTGCGTTGTAGAGCTCGAACAGTCGATAGTAGGTACGCGGCGCGAACAACAGAAAGTCAGAGGGCCGGTAAGTCCACCACTCAGACATTGAGCGTCCGAAGTTAGAGCTTCTCGATCTGTGCGATCAACCGCCGCCGCATCGACTCGTCCGGCAGACGGCCGTACGCAGCACCCATATTTTCGCGTGCATGCGCGACGTTCGACGTCGCTGGAATGACGCAGGTGACGGCTGGATGCGAGACGATGAACTTCAGCAGCAGCTGCGCCCAGTTCGCGCAGTCGATTTCCGTAGCCCACGCCGGTAGTGGATGGCGTGTCAACGCGCGTATCAGCCCGCCTTCACGAAACGGTCGATTGATGATGACGCCGATCTTGCGCTCGCGCGCCAGCGGCAAGATTTGCTGCTCGACTTCACGATCGAGCACGTTGTAGGTGACCTGTATGAAGTCGAGTGGCTGACTTGCCATGATCTGCTCGAACTCGCGGTGACGGCGCCCTTCGGAGGTCGTGATGCCTACGTATCCCACCTGGCCGGCCGCCTTCATTGCAAACAGCATCGGCAGGTGTTCCTGCCATGCGAGCAGGTTATGAACTTGCAGAAGATCAAAGCGCCGCTGCAGGTTCCAGTGTTGGCGCGACATTTCAATCTGACCCCGACCTCGCGCGGCGGAGGAGATCCAGACCTTGTCGGCCGCGAACACCGGCGTCTGTAGTCCGGCCAGGCTAAGTTTGCCGATTCCATATCCGATGACTTCCTGCGACGATCCGTACATCGGCGACGAATCAATCACCCTGCCACCGGCTGCGAGAAAGTTGCGCATGACCTCAGCGCAGTTGTCACGCGCGACGCGGTCGTTTCCGACATTAAAGGTGATCCAGCTTCCGAGCCCGATCACCGACAACGATTCACCGCTCGACGGAATCGGGCGCGTCAGCATCGAACCCGACTGGGCTGATGCTGTAAATGGAAGCGTTAACTGCGTCGCGCCGAGCGTTGCCAGTGAAAGCAGAAGCTGCCGGCGATTGGCTGATTGCAGCCGCGACCCTCTAGAACTCATCGTTTCATTCGAGTGGCCATTTGTCCCAGGGCGATGGCCAAAGCGGCGCCGCCCAGCATCTTGACGAGCTCGGGATGCTGCGCGTAGAAGCTGCCCACCTTATCAAGCACGGTCGGATCTTTCTTCTCGGCCGCCACCGCGATCTCCTTCAACTGTTGCGGCGTGAGTTGCTCCGTTTCGGCGGGCGTCAAGGTGGGTTGCGACGACCCACCCTTGGCTTGCAAGCCCTGAAGAAGGCGACCGAGCGCGCCCCCGGCAGCGCCGGACAGCACCGCAGGCCCGACGGCCTGAATCAGCTGGTTCAGCAACCCCGTCCGCTGTTGCACGTTGGAACCGTCCAACAAGTTTCCGATCATGTCTCCGAACGACGGCGTCTTGTCCGATCGAAAGGCTTGCGCGATGCCGCTTCCGAGAATGTCAGGCGAAACCTGTCGTGCCACTTCATCGAAATCGGTTTCGGTGTCGGTCGCTCTTTCCGCATACTGCTTAAGGATATCCATGACGTTCATTTGATTCTCCGAGAATGAAACGGCTGTGTGGTTTTGGCCTTCAGCAAGTTAGGCGCCCGAGCGGGCATGCAAGTGCGAACCAAGCTGATGCCCAACGTTCACCGCCCGCCTTATGAGGTTCGCATTGCGGCATCGTCGCTGGGCGTGCTGCATAGCGGACGCCTGCACTTTCGTTTGGTGCTAACTTGGCGCAGATGCAGAACTGGTGCCGCGCACAATACCTCACGCCACGCGCAGTTTTAGTCGCGATGGCTTGCGTCATCCCCTGCGCCATGGCTCAAGCCCCCGCGGGTCAACCTTCGCAGCCGACCAAGTCGACCGAAACTCCCTTGTCCTCGCTGCCATACACGCCAGGACTTGACCTAAGAGCGATGGACAAGGCGGTCGATCCCTGCGTGGACTTCTATCAATACTCCTGCGGTGGATGGATGAAGAGCAATCCGATCCCGCCCGATCAAGCGGCATGGAACGTCTACCGGAAGCTGGCCCAGGACAACCAGAGATTTCTATGGGGAATTCTCGACGGCCTAGCAAGGCCCGGCGCCGGCCGCACCGCCGTACAACAAAAGATTGGCGATCACTTTGCTGCGTGTATGGACGAGACGACCATCGAGAAGCTCGGCTCCACACCGCTGAGGCTATATCTGGATCGGATTGCGAGGATGACCTCGAAGCAGGATCTGCCAAAAGTACTTGCTGAATTGCAGATGGTCACGGCAGACGACGGTCTGTTCTTTGGTTTCGATTCGGATCAGGACTTCTCCGATGCGACGAAAGTCATCGCGTTCGCCTCGGCGGGGGGAATTGGACTGCCGGACCGCGACTATTACCTCAAGGACGACGACAAATCGAAAGAAACACGTGCGCAGTATGTGGCGCATGTCACCAAGTCGTTCGAACTACTCGGCGATACGCATGAGGCTGCCGAGCGCAACGCGGGCACGGTGATGAGTATCGAAACGGCATTGGCGAAAGCGACTCTTTCGCGCGTTGACCGACGAGACCCCTATAACCTGTTTCACAAGCTGAACTTTGAAGGGCTGCAGTCACTGACGCCAGGTTTCGACTGGAGCCGATACCTGCGTGCTGTTGGCCTGAACCGGCTTCGCGCGTTCAATGTCACTGAGCCAGCGTTTTACAAGGAGCTTGCGCGACAGTGGAGTTCGCTCAGCCTCGACGACATCAAGATCTACCTGCGTTGGCACGTAACGCGCGGCTTGTCGCAGCACTTGTCCTCGGCTTTCGTCAAGGAGAATTTCGACTTCTACTCCAGGACGCTGCGCGGTGTTCAGGAAATGCGACCGCGCTGGAAGCGCTGCGTTGCGCTCGTCGATGACCAACTGGGCGAAGCGCTTGGACAGGAATACGTCAAGCGCGCCTTTGGGCCGAAGCTGAAGGCGGACACCCTGCGCATGACGCTTCAAATCGAGAAGGCGATGGCGGCGGACATCGAGGCGCTTGATTGGATGACGCCGCCAACGAAACAGCGGGCGCTGGAAAAATTGCGCAGCGTCGTGAACAAGATCGGCTACCCAGATAAGTGGCGCGATTACAGCAAGCTCGAGATCAAAGCCGGCCAGTACATCGGAAACGTCGAGCGCGCGAACCTATTCGAGAAGAGGCGGCGACTGGCAAAAATCGGCAAGCCTCTGGAGCGCAAGGAGTGGTTCATGACGCCACCGACGGTCAACGCCTACTACAACCCGCAAATGAACGACATCAACTTCCCCGCCGGCATCCTGCAACCGCCCTTATACGATCCAGCGATGGATGACGCGCCCAACTATGGAAATACCGGAGCGACTATCGGGCATGAGCTGACGCACGGCTTCGATGATCAAGGCCGCAAGTTTGACGCGAAAGGCAACCTCAAAGACTGGTGGACGGCGAAGGACGACGAGGAATTCAGCCGGCGCAGCCAATGCATCGTCGATCAGTATGCTGAGTACACCGTCGTCGACGACATCAAGATCAACAGCAAGCTGACGTTAGGCGAAGACGTCGCCGATCTTGGCGGGTTAATTTTGGCTTGGATGGCCTGGACGGTAGAGTCAGCGAACAAGAACCTGGAGTCGCGTGATGGGCTCACGCCCGATCAGCGCTTCTTCATCGGCAATGCCCAGTGGGGTTGCGAAAACGATCGCCCGGAAAATCAGCGGGTCCGCGCGCTAACCGATCCACATTCGCCCGCCCGCTATCGCATCAATGGACTCGTAGTCAACATGCCGGAGTTCGAGAAGGCCTTCACTTGCAAGCCAGGGCAGCCCATGGTGCGCGAGAATCGCTGCCGAGTGTGGTAGGTCTAGCAACGGCCAGCGTCCCTTGTGGCGAAGACACAACTCACAGAGCATTGGCGGTCGGGCACGCGTCGGGCGAACGTCGAGTTCATCTACGGTTCTGACTCCCGTGAACACATCTCGGTGAACGCTGCACCGTGAACATGACTCAGCTGACTGTCAGTCTTCGACGTAGCTCCAAGTGTCAGCACCATCGAACCGACGAATGCGCAGTCCATCGAACGCCTTCGGATCGAAGTTGCGAATATTCACTGCCATGCGAGGGTGTAACACGGGATCAAGCGGTTCCCAGTGAGTGACGCAACCGCAGTGCTTACAACGCACATACGCTAGCGTCTTGTCTCCCCAGATGTATTTGTCGGTGTGCTCGGGGTGCCCTGTCACCGTAACTGTTCCTACCCGGTAGTACGCCCACAGGCCACCATAGCGCCGGCAGACAGTGCAATTACAAAGGGTGAGCGCCTCGGGTTGTGTCGGAATTTCGACCCGCACCGCGCCGCAGTGGCATGTTCCCGAGAGCATTCTGCAGTCCAGTTTACTTGTGACCGCATGAGCCAACGACCCATCAGAAATCGTTTGCCGCGCTACTGCTCGTCAGCGTCGTCGCCCGAATCCTCGTCTTCAACTACTGGCAGGCATCGAATCCTCCATGGCGAGTGCCAAGGCCACATCAGCAAGTTCCGTGCGCCGCGTCCTGGTGCGAGTTTCAAGCGAGGAAAGCCATAGATCAGGAAAACGGATCAAGGGCATCCAAGCTTGCGATTGGATTT
The DNA here is from genome assembly GCA_039931935.1 of Burkholderiaceae bacterium. GTDB lineage: Bacteria > Pseudomonadota > Gammaproteobacteria > Burkholderiales > Burkholderiaceae_F > JACCZX01. The sequence goes on from JBDTQZ010000187.1 coordinate 5,089, forward strand.
TCTTACCCT
>JBDTQZ010000188.1:0-5082 GCA_039931935.1 Burkholderiaceae bacterium
TGGCCCGCGCGTGAATATGCAGTAGGCGGTCGGCGGGTTCGCTTCTACACTCGACGCAAAGCTGCTGAATCGTTGCTGCGCGAGAAGCGGCAGCGATTCAAGGCAGGCGGGAGGTGCCGATGGCCGATTTGTTCGTCAGCTACTCGCGCGAAGACAAGGCGCGCGCGGAAGAAGTCGTGCGGCTGCTCGAAGACTACGGATGGGATGTTTTCTGGGACCAGGAAACGCGCGCGGGTACGCTTTGGCCGAAGGTGCTCGAAGAAGAGCTCGTCAAGGCGAGTTGTCTGGTGGCACTCTGGACGACGACCTCGATCGCCAGTCGCTGGGTCCGCATCGAAGCCTACGAGGCGTTGCAGAATGAAAAACTGGTACCGGTGCTGCTCGATGAGGTCCGGCCGCCACTTGAATTCCGACAGACTCAGACGTTCGATCTGATCGGTTGGAACGGCGATCGCCAAGACCCGCGACTGGCGCATCTGCTGGCCGATCTGACCGAACTTGCGAAAGCGCCGAGTTCGCACAGCGGTACGTCCCGTCCAGTCAAGCTCGTTGTTCCCCCCACGTTGCAGCGGGAAAAAGCTGCAACCGTGGATTCACCGCCGCCGGGTGATGACTATGCAACTTCATCGTCGCGCGGAGTCATGCTCGGTGCTGGCGTAGCCGCGGCGGTTGTTGCTGTCGCATGGCTGATCAGCGTCGTCGATTTCTCGCCCGAGCCAGCTGAGCCTACCAAGTCCGTCGCGGCAACACCGTCTGCACCACCGGCCGCCGTTGTTACGCCAGCGCCGGCACCCGCCGACCCGCAACCTGCCAAGGCAACCACGGTCGCCACGGGCGTACCCCCAGCGCCACAGGTTTCCAAATCGGTATCCAAACCACCTACGCAACAATTGCGGCCGTCCCGTTGTCTGGCGATCGAAGAAAAGTTTCAGCAGACCGGCCAGATTACGGTGACCGAGCAAGACATTCTTCGCAGTAAGGAGTGCCAATCATGAAAGCGTCGCTGATTACCATTGCTCCGTTCGCGCAAGTGATCCGAGCGTTTGGCATCACTGTGCTCCTCGCATCCTTCGCATCTTTGGTAGCCGGCTGCTCAATGCTGCCCGCGCCGGCCAGCCCGACGGCGCCAGCGGCGAGCGCACCAACGTCGACATCCGCGGTGCCCCCGCCGACCGCGGCAGCTCCGGTCGCAGCGCCTGTCGCGCCGGCACCGCCTCCGGTTCTGCCACTCGAAGACGCGCTGCTGGCGGCGGCCAACAACCTGTTTTCGAGCGCATCGAAGGTGCTTAGCATGCCCCCGACCCAGCGGATGCTCGTCATCGATCCACTCGTCGATGGGGTGTCGCACACGGAAACGGTGACGACACAGTCGCTCGAGACAAAAATTCAGGGACTGGTGCGAGCGAAATACCCGGGCTTCAACGCCCAGCCGTTCACTCGTTCGACGGTGGGGCAAGCGCCGATTGTGCTGGTCGGAACTTTCACTGCAATTGACTTGAAGAACCAGACGGGCGGCGCGCGCGACGCATTTCGAATTTGCCTGGCGCTCGCCGATCTAAAGTCCGGGCTGATCGTAGCCAAAGGGGTAGCACGCGCCAATATCGAAGGCGTGAACCTGACGCCGCTGCCGCATCTGCAGGAAGCGCCGGCCTGGACCAAAGATCCCTCGGTCGACGCCTATGTGCAGACTTGCCAGGCCACGAAGCCAGGCGACCGGATCGATCCGGCGTATCTCGACGGAATACTCGCGGCCTCGCTGATTGCAGAAGCCAGCGACCTGTTTGATAGCGGTCGTTATCAGGAAGCGATCGAGGTTTACCGCAGCGCGCTTTCAACGCCGAAGGGCGATCAACTGCGCGTACACAACGGCATTTACAGCGCGAGCTGGAAGCTCGGCCGCCGCGCTGACGCCGAGCGTGCATTCGGCGAAGCCGTGCGGGTAGGGCTGGTGAACAAGCGCTTGGGCGTGAAGTTCCTGTTCCGCCCGGGCACGACCGGCTTCGTGACCGATCCTCGACTGAATGCACCGTATCCGATGTGGATGAGTCAGATTGCTCAGCGCGCCGGCGCGCAGGCAGCCTGCCTGCAGGTCGTGGGGCACACGAGCCCGACCGGACCCGAGCCCTTAAACGAGCGACTGTCGGTGCTGCGCGCCGAGAATGTCAAGAATCGGCTCGAGCGCGAGTCGCCGAAACTTAAAGGGCGCGTCATTGCGAGCGGTGTTGGATCGCGCGAGAAACTGGTCGGCACCGGCACCGATGATGTGCGCGATGCACTCGACCGGCGTGTCGAGTTCAAGGTCGTGCCCTGCTGAGTTGTCCGTATGACAACGCCGAGAGGGTACTTAGATCAGCGCGGCGTGGATTCTTCGAGCCACTTCTGAGTCGCCCAGATATCCAGAAATTCCGTGCCGGTTCTCGGTCGGATTTTGTACATCGGTCTTGTTCTCGATCTGCGGCGTGACCTGAAAGTACTTCTTGCTGAGTGGATAGAGCGCCACGATGTCGCGCTCGTCCATGGCGTTGAACCACTTCTTCACGCATGCGGGGTGCCCGATCGGCGTGATCATCTGCTTGATCTTCGTGACGGCTAGCGGAGATCCAACGGTCACGAAGAGCGGAACTTCCCAACCTAGCGCCGAGCCCTTGTTCTTCAGCAGGTTGTATGCGACCACGGTGCCCAGCGAATGTGCGACGACGACGGTCGGCACGCCGGGCTGCATGGCTTTCATCACGCCATCGTTTATTTGATTTGCGATGGCGGCGTTGCAAAGATACTGGTAGACATCATTGGTGGCTATGGCGATGCTGGCGCCGCTGCTCAGCGGAACGTGCTGGTCGATGGCCTTCAGAATGCCTTGTACCCATTCCCAGTTGAGCGGGCCGCGCTGGACCACTTCAGCGCCGATAATCGCGTCGAGTTCTTCCGGCGTGATATTCGTTCTCTTCAGCACTTCTTCGAGCACTGCGCGAACGAAATCCTTCTCCGCCTGCGAAGCACCGATGCCGCGGACGATGACCTCTGCAACTTGGTCCGCACCTGTCACCAAGTCGTCGAGCGTGTCACCGTAATAAGGAAACTTGATGTCAGTTTCGGCGATGGGCATCGTGAGCCCAGCACTTTGCAGACCATTCTGGAACAACTGCACCCACTCCGCCTTCATCGCGAGAGAGTCCTGGTCCTGCTGCGCTCGGCCATGGATAAAAACGAGACGTTTTGTCATGCGAGACCTCCCTGCATAAAGGCTTGCTTAAGTTTTTGCGCACCTAAGTCGCCGAACTTTGTCCAGACAGAATCTTGCAGCGTGCCCTGGAGGCCGTCGAAAACTTTGGGCATGCCGATGCGACGCGCGTTCAGGTACACCCACCCTTGCGAAAGCAGTGGCATCGGCGACAGCACCTTCTGGCGCGTTGCGTATTTCGTATTGTCGAGTTTTCGGGACAGCATTGCGACGTCGAACAGCGGCGCACCCAGGTCGTTGCGCATGTAGCTCTCCATTTCCTCGAGATACTCGAACTGATGCAGATCGTGATAGGAGTAAGCCGCGTAGACGGCGAGCACCGGGTCGATGCCTTTCGCATACTGCATTCGGCGTGCGAGCTTTAACGCATCCTCGCCCTGCAGTCGGAAGCTGCCCTCGCGCGTGGCGGTGGATACAACCGCTCGCAATGTCCGCAACTCCGAAGCGTGAGCTTGATACAGATCCCATCGCCTGGTGAACTCGGAGGGCTCATAGGCAACATCGACGAGGTCGCCATTCTCGATCGTCAGCGAAGCGAGAAACTCGGGTAGTGCCGGCAGCACGATCGCCGACCCGTCGTCGAGCAGCAGCAGCGTGTCCGCTCCGGGATGCTTCACATCCCACACTCTCACGACGTCCGCGGGCTTGCTGGTCATATCGATGCGGCCACCGGTCGTGAAGGCGTCAATGATCATTGCCCCTCGAATCTTGAAGCCGCAGCGGCTTTCCTGATGCATCGGCCCGAACGGCTTGGCCGAGGCGATGACGGATCTCTCCAGATTCTGTGGACTATTGAGTGCGGTATCGATCAGAGGCGTCGATACAAAAGAGGCGGCACCTGGCGCCGGTGCGGCCACGCTGCGCAGTCGCCGTGCACCCAACCCAACACCGCGTGCCGTGCCGGGACCAGCGCCTTTCACGCGCGACACCCATGCAGTCGGCCCGGAAACTACGAGGGCATCCGGAACTTGAATCACGCGCGATCTCAGATTGGGGTCCGCGAGTCGCTTCTCCATCGCCGTCACGAGATGATTCTGTAGCGGCCAGGGACGGACATAGCCTGAGTCCTTGCCGTTCTCAGTCACCCATTCGATCAGGTTCGGAACCTTCCCGCACAGCGCGGGCAGCAACTCGCCCGTGTACGCGGCCGTGAACTCGCGCGCGGTTGTGTCTGCGTCCGCGATCTCATTGGACGGAGCGCCCAACGCGCACGCAAAGAATTGGTCGACGGGTTTGCGTGGTGCTTCGCGGATCGGGAACATCTCGCTGCCGCTGATGCTTTGCGTGCGCAACGTCGTGGCTGCGGTGCGGCAGGCGTCCGAGATGAATACGATGTGCGGAATACCGCAGTAGCGAGCGAGGTCTTCGCTGCCGGTGACATTCAGGGCCTCTTGTGGATCGTCATCCGCTTCGGAGAGCAGCCAGAACTCGCGTCGGTGGATGTTTACGCCGTGGCCAGCGAAATAGATGAACAGTTGCTCAACGTTGCCGGGCGCCAGGATCGTTTTCACCGCATCCTTGATCATCTCGGCAGTAACGGGCTTCTTTTCGTCGGTGAGCAGCTTGCGTTTCGAAATAGGCTGCGCCTTCGCCCATTCCTCGGCCACGCGCTTCGCGCCTTTCGCCGCGTCTTTCAGGACGGGCAGGCCGCCCGTCTTGTCAACGCCGATAAAGATCGCCGCGCGCGTCATAGCGTGAGGTCGAAGAAGGACTTGTCCAGATACTTTGCTTTGATCTTGCCCCTTGAAGCCGCGATCTGATCATCGACTTCCTGCTTCACGTTGTTCATGTGCGCCCTGGGCTTGCCTGCTGGCGCCAGATCGGGAGCACAGTTGAACCAC
>JBDTQZ010000189.1:0-5075 GCA_039931935.1 Burkholderiaceae bacterium
CCGACACCGAGTTGGGCGCGACGATGAAGGCAGTGGGAATCGCGAAATAAAGTTCGCCGCTCGCTAGAACTGCGGCGCTCTTAGTGAAGCTCAGCGAAGCCGTTTTCGGGCTGCTGCTGCTCGCTTTGGGCGCAACCGTCATTGCAGTGGTTGCGTCGTATCCGACTATCGCGGCGCAGCGGATCGGCCCTGCACTGTTTCCCGGCCTGATCGCGCTCGGGCTTGTGATCGGAGGGCTAATCCTGATCGTGAGCGGCTGGCGCGAGCGCGCCACCGTACCGTGGGTGCAATTCGAAGCGTGGGTGCGTTCGCCGCGGCACATTGCCGGCGTGCTTTGCGTCATCGGTTCGGTCGTTTTCTACATCGGCGCGGTCGATTGGCTCGGCTTTTTTCTAACTTCGCTGTTGATTCTCACGACTAGCTTTCGTGTGTTCGGAGTTCAACTCGGAAGATCGATCGTCACTGCGGCGATTGCAACCTTCGTCATTCACTTCGCCTTTTATAAATTGCTGCGCGTGCCTCTGCCATGGGGCGTGTTCACTAATTTCGCCTGGTAGCGACTGATGTGGGAACACCTTGCGCAAGCTTTCTCGATGGTGTTCGAGCCGTACACCATCATGGTGATGGTGCTCGCGTCGCTGTTCGGACTGTTCGTCGGCGCGGTACCGGGTTTGACCGCGACGATGGCGACCGCGTTGCTGGTACCGGTGACGTTCTTCATGGCGCCGATTCCGGCGATCGCTGCAATCGTGACCGCGACCGCGATGGCAATTTTCTCCGGCGACATTCCTGGTTGCCTGCTTCGTATTCCAGGGACGCCGGCCTCTGCCGCGTACGCCGACGAAGCGTTCGCGATGACGAAGAAAGGCCAGGCCGAGCTCGCGCTCGGCGCGGGCCTTGTGTTTTCCGCGATCGGTGGATTGTTCGGCACTGTTGTTCTGATCGTGGCCGCGCCCGCCCTCGCCGATATCGCGCTGCGCTTCAGCTCGTTCGAATATTTCTGGCTGGTGCTACTCGGCCTCACGTGCGCTGTATTCATTACGTCTGACCGTCCGCTGAAGGGGCTGATCACTCTTTTCCTCGGCCTGCTGGTCGCGTGTGTGGGTCTGGGCAATCCGGCGGCACACCCGCGCTTCACCCTCGGCAACACCGAACTGATGGGCGGCATCGGCATGATCCCGATGATGATCGGCATGTTCGCTGTGTCGGAGATCATTCGGTTTGCAGCCGACACCAGCCCGCCGGCTGAGCTGGTGGTCGAGAAAGTGGGCAACGTCTTTGCCGGACAGTGGAGGCTCGCGAAGAAATACTGGCGCCAGATTCTGCGCGGCAGCTCGCTCGGAACTCTGGTCGGTGCGTTGCCCGGTGCCGGCGCCGATATCGCATCCTGGATGTCGTACGCGATCAGCAAGAAGTTCTCGAAGGAGCCGGAAAAATTCGGCACCGGCCATGTCGAGGGCATCGTGGAATCGGGCGCCGCCAACAACAGCGCTTTGGCCGGCGCGTGGATTCCAGCGCTGGTGTTCGGCATTCCGGGCGATTCGATCACGGCCATCGTGATCGGAGTGCTGTACATGAAGAACATGAATCCGGGCCCGACGCTGTTCACCACCAATCCGCAGAACATCTACGCAGTGTTCCTGCTCTTCATCGTCGCCAACATCATCATGGTGCCGCTCGGCATCCTGTGCATCAAGGCCGCGAAGCAGATTCTCAAGGTGCCGCGTCGCATCCTGATGCCGTTGATCCTCGTGTTCTGCATCGTCGGCACGTTTGCGATCAACAACTCGGTGTTTAATATCGGCGTGATGCTCGCCGCCGGCGTGATCGCTTATCTGCTCGAGGAAAACAGATTCCCGATCGCACCGGCGATTCTCGGCGTCGTGTTGGGTGGCATGCTTGAGGAAAACTTCATCACGTCGATGATCAAGGCCGAGGGCAACCTGCTCGAGTTCGTCGCCCGGCCGATCGCCGCGACGTTGGCTGCCGTGACGATCCTCGTCTGGTTTGCACCGATTGTGATGCGCAGGTTTCGTAAACCGCGTGCGGGCCTGTCGACTCGCTGACCATATCGATGCATGCGCTGGTGGAGGCATGCAGAGCTTTGCTGACTGCGAGCCCTCCACCCCGAAAGAGTTCAGGACGCCAAGCACTTCAATCGATCGATGCGAGGTCGCCCTCCAACATCCAGTGGCGTTCTCTGGGATTGAAGTGCACCGTGCCGACGCCGCGTAAGCCCTTCATCTTCCCGGTTCCGCCCGTCGTTTCCCAGAAGCCGCTTGCTACGAAGCGCGGTTTGCCGTCCGGCCCGGGTACGGGAACGCCGCGGAATTGATACTTGAGGTAAGCGATGTCGCCATTGGCCGTCGTAAAGACCAGATAGCCGTTTGCGTACGCCCCGGTACTTGGGTCGACATCATGTACGCCCCACTCCAGCATCGTCGCACCGGCGAGTGGCCCAGTGCCCGTAGTCTTGCCTTCACGCTGTGTCGCAAGCAGGTAGCGCTTGCTGCCATCAGCGAACTCCAGTTTGGATTCAGCTTTCGGAGCGATAACGGCCTCGACCTTCATTGGTGCCGCCGCGGCTCCGTTGGCAACGGCCCACACCGCTGCTGCGGCCACGAAGTGATGAAGCAACGTACCTTTATTTGGAATGTTCATTTGAGATCCTTTCGGTGACGGTGCATTTGCACCTGAGCACGAACGCTAGTCGGCTGTGTTTGTTCGGTGGGCACTGCACCGACAGTTGACGGAGATTGCGGCATGGGCACACTCAAATCCGGGACGGACGAGTGCGGCGCAAACCTCCAGTTTTTTGCCAGTCCGTGCTGTCAGCCGGTGCTCGGCTTCCAGTCTTTGGCCTTCAACTCGATGATGTAAGTACGGGTGCCGGAGCCGCCGATGTTTTCCGTCGAGTGCGTTTCCGCCTACGAAAAAAACACGTGGCCCGGAGGGATCTCACGGACGACCGTCTTCCCTTCCGCATTTGTGATCTTTGCTTTGGCGCCGGTCAGTGAGACCGTAACGCGATCAGGGTGGTAGTGCATGCCCTGGCCGCAGATGCCGAGCCCCGGTCCGCTCTTGTATTCCAAAACGCGCACGCTCTCGTTCTCTAGCACAACCCGAAATGATCGCGGCTCGGACGTCACGGCATCCTGCGCGAGTGCGTCACGTGTGACGCCAAGGGCGGCCAGCATCGCCAGGATTTCACGGCGTGTCTTGCGGTTTTCAGATTCCATCGGTGCGTCCCATTGTCGATCACATCTGTTGGAACAAATGGTGGTAGGCCTCGCTGACCGGCAGCGTTTCAGACCGCTGCTTCAATCGCAGCGTCAGGTTGCCGCGATCGTCGCGAATCACGCTGTCGATCGCGTGAACATTGACGACCACCGAGCGATGCACCTGCCAGAACATTGTCGGATCGAGCTCGCTGGTGAGATTCTTGATCGTCTTCTTGATTAACGCCTCGGTGTCGGCTGTCACCACCAACGTGTACTTTTGGTCGGATTTGAAATACAGGATTTCCTCCACCGTAATCAGGCGCACCGCCGCACCTCGCGAGGCGTTGATCCACTGAAGGTAGCGTGGCGCCGCCGGCGCCCGCTCGGCGATGTCTTTCAGCGCCTGACGCAGATCGATCGGTGGCTGCTGCAGGCGCGTCTTTAAGCGTTGGACGGTCGTGGCAAGGCGAGCAGCAGTAGGAGGCTTCAGCACGTAGTCCATCGCCCCGGCTTCGAAGGCCTCAAGCGCATGCTCATCATAGGATGTGATAAACGTCACGTGGCAGCGGCCCGCAATCTGGCGCGCGACCTCGATGCCTGTCAGCAGTGGCATGTGGATGTCGAGAAAAGCTACATCCGGCTGATGTGCTTCGATCGCGGTCAGCGCTGCGACTCCATCGCCTACTCGCGCCACTATTCTGAGCTGGGGCCACAACGCTTGCAGCAGGTCTTCGAGTTCGTCGCCAAGCAGAGGCTCGTCCTCGGCAAGGACCGCAGTGGGAGCGGACAGGAAGCCGGAGGCGGCCGGCTCAGGCGAGTTCATAGGGCACCGTCACGATGACACTGATTGCACCGTTCGTGTCTTCAATCTGCAATCTCCTCGATGAGTCATAAAGCTCGATCAGCAGAGACTGAACGCGCGCGACAGAGCTGTCCGATGGACATGCATCAAGTGTCAGCGTCAACCGGCAGACGTCACTCGAACGGGTCGCAGTCAGCCGGCATGTACCAGAGCCGCTACCGACGGCGGCATCCAGAAGCGGCAGTAGCAAGCCGGGTGGAAAGCGTGCGTGCATCGCATCTGGTGCAACATCAACCGTCATACCAAGCGCGTCTGCACCGGCCAGCGCGTGCAATTGAACGAATGCGCGTGCAAGCTCGGCCTCTCGAAGCAGACTCGACGAGGCGGTTCGAAGGCGCGGGAGCGCTGCGCGCAAGAAGATGATCAATTCGTCGAGGAAGCGCTCCGCCCGCGCTGCGTCGCGCTCGTATAACCGCCCGACGGTATCGAGCATTCCGAACAGCAGCTGCGGATCGATGCGTGCCTGCATTTCCTGCAGACGCGACTGAACGATGCGAAGCCGTGCGAGTCGTTGAGCCGTCTGGGCAGCGGCAAGGCGCGCTGCTGCTTGCTCATGCACGCGGCTGCGGCGAAGGTGCGCAAAGTAAAGCAGCGCCGTGACCAGCGAAAATGTGAACGCGTACAGGTACCCGGTTCGAGCGCTGTGAATGACTCCTTGCTCAATCAGTATCGCTGCGCGCCCGGCCGTCAAGATGTTGGCAAACAAGGCCGCCGCACACGCGGCTAGCAGCCAGGTTCCGGCGCGGATGTACCGCCCAAAGCGTTGAACCAGGCGCTCGCAGACATAACCCGCAACCAGCAACGAGCACCACAACAAAACGCCGTACAGGGTCCACCACGCGCCGAGCTGGGCCAGGTCGACCGCCGTCGGGGCGCGCATCACACTCAACGCGCCTGTAAAGAAGGTGACCGGTCCGGCAAACGCGAGCAGGCCCCCCATCGAAACGGCGCCGCGATGCGTCCGCAGCCAATGCATAAAACCGCTAGCCGAT